>CAZPLX010000065.1:0-7825 GCA_964587345.1 uncultured bacterium | reverse complement strand
CCTGCGACTTCTACCGTGTGAAGGTAGCACTCTGCCTCTGAGTTAAGCGCCCACTTTAATGTGGATATTTATTTTAACTTAAATTCACGATAAATCAAGGATGAAGGAGCTGAATAGCCCCCCACCCATACAGTGAAACCTGGGGGATCCTTGACATTTAACAGAAAAAATGTTAAATTTAGAATTCCGTTATATTATTGGCTCAAGGGTAGATTTTGGAAGGGGAATTACTTAATAATACTTTTTACTCTACTGCATGTGCAGGGGGTGAAGAAAGGGGGGTATATAATTTTTTCACTGGAAAAATTAAGGCATTATTTTCCCGTCAACGAAAAAGAATATTCTGAGCTGAAACATACTCATAAGATCCAGCCTTTTAAGAGCACGCCATACTATCTTTCCCTTATCGATCATGAAGACAGGAACGATCCCATCAGGAGGATGGTGATCCCCTCTGTGGAAGAGTTAAATGACAGTGGGGTAAGTGACACGAGCGGGGAACTGGAGAACACCAGGATCAGGGGTGTCCAGCACAAGTATCCACAAACGGTTCTCCTTTTACTCACGAGTTCCTGTTATGCCCATTGCAGATTCTGTTTTCGAAAGCGCTTCGTCGGGGTTGACGATTCCGAAATTATACGGGATATGAAAAAGTGCGTGGAATATTTGAGGAATCACCGGGAAGTAACCGATCTGCTCATCACAGGGGGTGATGTTCTCACCCTCGATACAAGGGTTCTGGGAGTCATCATCGAGACGTTGAACGCGGTTCCTCACATCCGGCTGTTGAGGATAGGGACCAGGACTCCCGTGGTTTTTCCCCAGAGGATCAGTGAGGACGAAAAACTCCTCTCCATACTGGGCTCATTCAACGGAGAAAGGCAGAAGCTTATCATCCAGACCCATTTCAACCACCCGAGAGAGATCACAGAGGATGCGGTGAAGAGCATTTCGGCTCTTCTCTCACGGGGCATCCAGGTCTACAATCAAACGGTCCTTTTAAAGGGAGTCAATGACGACCCGGGAGTGCTCGTTTCATTACTGAGAGATCTCGTGGGTACGGGGGTATTGCCCTATTATCTCTTCCAGTGCAGGCCTGTTTCTCGAGCGGCCCATTTCCAGATTCCTCTGGTCCGGGGATACCAGATTGTTGAGAAGGCGAAAAAGAAGCTCAGCGGTCCGGCGAAAATGTTCCGTTATGTCATGTCCCACAAGAGCGGAAAAATCGAAGTGATAGGATTAGATGAAAAAAAGATATACATGAAATACCACCAGGCAAAATTACCGGCAAACAGGGGCAGATTCTTCGCCCTTGACAGGTGTGATTCTGCCAAGTGGATAGGCGACCTGGTCCCTCTGGAAGAGTCTTGTGACGAGGAAGCCCGAATTATTTCAGAACAAATGCATTTACCCTCCTTACATTAAAACTATCTTCCTTAAATTTTTATCCCATTGTAAGATATTCACGACACATTGCACTTCTTAATAGAGGAAACAAGTTTCATGTCTGTACCTAAAATTGGGCGAAGGACGTAATCGCGATGACTCTTAAGAAACTGGGCCTTCCTGAAAATATCGCTTCGAAAAGGATTATTCTCGTTTCGAACAGGCCTCCTTATACGGTGAAAAGGCATAAGGGGAAGCGGGAGCTTCTTCGAGGGACGGGAGGTCTCGTCACGGCCCTGGACCCCGTCATGAAAAAGACGGGGGGGGTATGGTTTGCCCTGGTTCGGGAAGACAGGATGGATGAGAACCCCTCATTCAAGGTTCCCGATGACATCGGGGATGGGCCCGGGTACCGGATCCATAATCTGAAGGTAAATCCCGCCATGGAGAAGGGGTTCTACCGCGGTTTTTCCAACCAGACCCTCTGGCCCCTCTTTCACTCTTTTCTCGGGAAAACCTCATTCGAGGAGGAGAACTGGAGAACCTATCTCCATGTGAACTGGTCGGTCTACAAGAGGATAGTGCGTCATATCAGGGAGAACGATCTGGTCTGGATTCACGATTACCATTTCACACCACTTCCCAATCTCCTTCGCCGGAGCAGCAAAAATTTCGGGATCGGCTATTTCCTTCACATCCCCTTTCCCCCTCTTGACATCCTCCGGACCATGCCCTGGTCGAAAGAGGTTCTGGAAGGGATCCTCGGTGCCGACCTCGTGGGGTTTCACACGAAACGGTACGTCCATAATTTTCTCGACTCCGTGGAGTATCTGCTGAAAAGGAAGGTTGACCGGAAGAGGGGTGTGATCCACTACGGGGGAAGAGAGGTGAGGTGCGGCGCCTTTCCGATCAGCATAGACTACCAACGCTTCAGGGAAGTGGCTCTCGATGAGAAAACGGATCTCCGGGTGAAGGGGATCAGGACGGCTTTCCGCACGAAATACCTTGCCATCGGGGTGGACAGGCTTGACTACACCAAGGGAGTGGTGGAGCGGCTCCTCGCTGTGGAAAAATTTCTCGAACGCTACAAGAATATGCGGGGGAACATTGTCTTTATTCAGCTCACCGTCCCTTCGAGGGAGAAGGTGTCTGAATACGAGGAGATGAGGCGCACCATCGACGAGATCGTGGGAAGGATCAACGGGAGGTTCGCGGAGGGTGGATGGGTTCCCATTCACTACTACTACAGGAGCCTTAACTTCGAGAATCTTGTAGCCTATTATCGGAGCTGCGACCTTGCGGTGGTTACTCCTCTGATCGACGGAATGAACCTCGTCGCCAAAGAATACGCCGTGTCGAAATGCAAAACGGCAGGCTCTCTCATCTTGAGCGAGCTCGCCGGAGCAGCGGATGAACTTCTCGAGGCACACCTTGTGAACCCTTACGGCATAGAAGAAATAGCCGATGCCATCTATTCTGCTCTCCACCTTCCAGAGGAGAAGAAGAGGGAGGGAATTTCCCAGCTGAACCGCCGGATCAGGGAAAATGACATCTACGCCTGGTTACGGAAATTTCTCACAGAGTGGGACCGGGCCCTTACATGAGCAGGGAAGGAAAGGTCGCGGAAAAAATCTCCTCCTCCATCGAGTCTGAGGAGCTGCCTGCGCTCTTTTTCGATTTTGACGGAACTCTCTCCGAAATAGTGGCAAACCCAGATGACGCGCTCCTTTTTCCTGGAGCAAAAGAGTGCCTTGAAAAGATGGCTTCCCGAGACGATATGGTGGTGGGAATAGTATCGGGGAGGGCATTAGATGACGTGAAGGAGCGGGTGGGGGTTTCCGGGATTCTCTACTCGGGGAATCACGGGGCGGAGATCGAGGTGGGGGAGATGAGGCTCCATTTCGGAGAAAAAGGGGAGTTCTCTCAGCTGGCTGATTTTCATTCATCTATTCGCGCGCGGGTGAAAGGGATCGAAGGCCTGGTGATCGAGTACAAGGACTATTCCTTGAGTATCCACGTCCGTTCTCTTCGGCCATCGGACGAAAATAGGGTGAAAAAGATAATCGAGGAAACTTCACGGTCCTTCCGAAATCTTACGATGAGGGAGGGGAAAAAACTCTACGAAATAGTGCCGCAAAATGCCACAACAAAAGGGGAGGCTATGGAGAAAATTCTTGATAGGCTCTCCCGGGAGAGAAAAAAGAAGATCTTCCCTGTATATTTTGGTGACGATGTAACCGATAACTATGTGTATGAGTATCTTCGGGAGAGAGGGCGGGGGATATCTGTCTTCGTTCGCGGAAAGGACGGCCTTCTCCTGGACGCGGACATATATCTTGATGGACCCCGGGAAGTGGTGAGAGAGATGGCACTTCTGGCAGAAAAATTTCTTTAGGGAGCATCTCCATGACCGTGAAAGGTGTGTCTGAAGAGCCCTTTTTATTCAACGAGTTCCTCATCATAAGGAAGCCTACGGGACAAAAGGCCGAAAGCCTCAGGGAGCTTCTCAGCATCATAAGGAACGCTGACGACGAGGTTATCTATCACCATATGTACCGGGGCTATCTTAGGTACGACCCACATCTTTGGGATTACCCCAACGATTTTGCGAGGTGGGCGAAGAACGGGCTGGAATCCCAGATCCTCGCGGAACGCCTCGCGAACATCAATCCCTTTGAATATGGAAACAACGGGGAAGTGAGAAGAAGCGTCATAGATGTGATCGAAGATTATCTCTGGGAATTTCAGTACATCCCCCCCGTTCGGCCGGGATTGGCATTTCACTTTGAAAGATCGACTGGGATCATCCTTCCCACGGAGAATTCGGCGCGCACATTGCCCCAATTCTGCGATGCTCTCTCAAGGAGCGGGGTGAGCATCATCTACTACCATTTTTTCGAATCTCGCATCAGGCTCGGGGAGAACAGGGATGATTTTTCCACCTGGATCGACATGAATTTTGATTTTCCAGAGCTCGTGTCCGCCATCAGGAAGGTCGATTTTTACCTCTATTCCCTTGAGGAACTAAGAAATAAACTTTCCCGTCTGATCCGCCACTATATTCGATACAGGAAGGTGAGGAGGTAAATTTGGGGCTCGAAGACTACGTAGGCATAGTGGGCAATGAGTATTTAAATCAGCTCAGGAGGCTTGCCGAGCCCCTCAAAGGGTTAAGGGTCCTGAACGTCAACTCGACGAAAGAGGGGGGAGGTGTGGCGGAGATACTTTCCCGGACGGTTCCTCTCATGGGGGAACTGGGGATAGATGTGCGCTGGGAGGTTATCGAGGGAGACCCTCTTTTCTTCAAGACCACAAAGGGCATGCACAACTCACTCCAGGGAGAAAAGGTCTCCTTCAGTAAAGAGGAACTCGAGCACTACAAGGATGTAAGCCGGAAAAATGGGGAAAAGATCGATTTTGACGGGGATATTGTTCTGATTCACGATCCCCAGCCTGCCCCTCTTATAGAGAACAAGAAGGATGGCCAGCAATGGATCTGGAGGTGTCACATAGATGTCTCCAGGCCCTTCAGGGACACATGGTATTTTCTTCGCCAGTTCGTGGAAAAATATGATTGCAGTATCTTTTCGATGGCGAAGTTCTCCCAGAACCTTCCCCATCCCCAGTATCTGATCACCCCAGCGATCGACCCCTTGAGCGAGAAGAACAGGGACATGACAGATTCGGAGGCACGGAAATTGGTGGGGAGCGTGGGCGTGAAAACCGACAAGCCCTTGATCGTCCAGATTTCACGGTTCGATCGCTTCAAGGATCCCCTGGGAGTGATCAAGGCCTTCAAAATTGCGAAAAAATTCAACCTGTGCAGGCTTGTCCTTGCAGGGGGTGGAGCAACGGACGACCCTGAGGGAGAGGAGGTCTACAGGGAAGTCCTCGAAGAGGCAGGGAATGATCCGGACATCATGGTCCTCATGCTCCCTTCGGAAGCCCACTCGGTGGTCAATGCACTCCAAAGAATCGCCTCGATTGTTGTGCAAAAGTCGACGAAAGAGGGATTCGGCCTCACCGTCACAGAGGGAATGTGGAAATCAAAACCAGTTATTGCGGGAGCTGTCGGGGGAATTACGAAACAGGTCTTCGATTACCAGACGGGATTTCTTGTCCATTCTATCGAAGGGGCCGCGTACAGGATGCGCTATCTTCTCAACAGGCCCCAGATGATGAGGAAGATAGGGAAGACGGGGAGAGAGTTCGTGAGGACAAATTTTCTCGTTACGAAGAATATCAGAGATTATCTGATCCTCTTCCATTCAATAAAACACAGTCACGCGGAAACAATCGTCCTTTAAAAATATCCCCAAAAAAAAGGTTGCGCACCATCTCTTCGTAGTGTAGTATCTTTTACGTTGCGTAAAATTCAATATGACATGACGATATTTAGGAAAAATCTGTTGAAGGAGAGGAATGTGGCGGAAAATAAAACGTTTTGGGCCTTTTTTTTTGTGTCCATTCTCATTTTTTTCCTGACAGGAATTTCATGGGGAGACGAATCTGTTCCTTATGTGAAAACTCTTGTCAAGGAAATGATAGCGAGAAATCCTGACCTCGCGAAGATGCGGGAGCATAGATCCGCGAAAGAACATCGCGTCTCTCCCGCGGGGACGCTCCCCGATCCCATGGTGGGTGTGGGAATAACCAATATGAGGGTTGACGATTTCGACTTTGGAAGAGAGGCGATGACATCGAAAGATATTTTTTTCAGCCAGAGTTTCCCCTTTCCCGGGAAACTTTCCCTCAAAAAGGAGATTGCCGATATCCAGGCGAAACAGGCAGGCATGACGGTGCAGGAGTTCACAAATCTCCTCTCCTATAAAACAGAGAGATCCTACTACTGGTACTATGAAGTAACAAAATCGATCGCCATAACCGAGGAGACGAAAACTGTTCTTGAACAGTTTGTAGAGATTACGAGACAGAGATACGCTGTGGGCAAGGCGCTGCAGCAGGATATATTCAAGGCGCAGGCGGCGCTTCTCAATGTGAAACGAAGGCTCTTCACACTCGATCAGATGCGGGTAGAGGCTGTCGCACTCATCAATACGCTCCGTTCCATGCCGGTGGATGAGAAAGTAAAGGTCCCCTCCTCGCTGCCCTTTTCCGAGGTAACCCTCTCAAAAAAGGATCTTCTGAAGGGTGCAAAGGAACATAATCCTGCTCTTTTAAGACTTCGCCTCGCGGTGAATGAGGGGAAAAAGAGGGTTTCACTGGCGAAGATGCAGCTGCTTCCCGATTTTACCCTTTCAGCTCGCTACCGCCAGAGGGAGATGAGGTCCGATTTTGCCACCGGTGCCCTTACTCTTAAAATTCCCCTCTACGCGTGGAGCAAACAGAGGGAACTGATCAAGAGTGACACCTTTATGCTCAATTCGAGACAAAGGGCACTCGATTCCTATATCGACACACTTGCATTTCAAGTGGAAAAAATAGGTGCAGACCTTTTTTCTTTAAAAAACAGGATTACTCTCCTTGAAGGGGGAGTGATCCCCGAAGCCAGAGAAGAGGTGAACGCAGCCATGAGCGCCTATACAGTAGGTAAGCTGGAATTTATATCCCTTTTGAGTTCTGAACTCAACCTCTTCAAATATGAACTCGAACTTGCGGGCCTTAGGACCAGGTATAACGAGAGGGTGGCGAAACTCTGGCACATCGTTGTGGGGAAAGATTTAACGACTAATGAGGTGCATGATGAATAAGAAAATAACTATTCCCATTTTGATTCTCTTCATATTTGCGTTAGGGGGAGGAGCAGGTCATTTATTGAGTAGGAAAATGCATCATAAATCAACAATGAAGGCTCCTGGCTCTTCGGGCCAAGAAGCGGCGCAGTCGCCAAAGGAAAAGAAGATCCTCTACTGGAAGGCACCTATGGATCCCACATATATAAGGAAAGAACCGGGAAAATCTCCTATGGGAATGGACCTGGTGCCCGTGTACGAGGGGGAGGAAGGAGGTTCCGCTGGGACGATAAAGATCGATCCGCTGGTAAGACAGAACATGGGGTTAAGGACCGATAGTGTGAAGTCTGGGCCTCTCGTGAGAAAGATAAGGGCTGCGGGAATGGTCTCCTACAACGAAAAGGGAATATCATCGGTAAACACGAAGATAGCCGGGTGGATCGAGAAACTTTATGTGGACGAAACAGGGCAGTTTGTCAAAAAAGGCCAGCCTCTTCTGGAGATCTACAGCCCTGATCTGGTATCGGCTCAGAAAGAGGTTCTCATAGCTCTGAAACATTATCAAGAGGTGAAGGGAAGCCCCTTTAAAGAGGTTGTGGAAGGAGCCAGGGCTCTCGTGAAGGCCTCCGAAGAGAGGCTGAGGCTCTGGGATATCAAGGAGAAAGAGCTCGAGGATCTGGAAAAACAAGGGATTGTGAACAAAAGGCTTACCATTTATTCACCCTCATCGGGGATTGTGGCTTTGA
>CAZPLX010000064.1:0-7840 GCA_964587345.1 uncultured bacterium | reverse complement strand
TGAACTGAAAAGAGAGGAAAAAGTGAAAAAAGAAGGGGCGAGCAAAAGGCTGACAATTGGTCTTTTCCCGGGGAGCAGGGAATCGGAGGTTGACAGGCTTCTCCCTGTGCTGCTCGATGCGGGGAACTTGGTTCGCAAAACCCATCCCACTGTAACCCTTATTCTCCCTCTTGCCCACGAAGGTTTGCGATTGCAGGTGGAATCCATAGTCTCGAAGAAAAATATCCCCGTGGAAATCGTAGAGAAAAAGAACAGCGCTTTTTTCAGTCGCGTAGATTGTGCAATCGCCTCTTCGGGGACGGTTACCCTCGAACTCGCTCTACTCGGTGTCCCCACGGTTATTGTCTACCGGGTAGCCCCTCTCACATATTTTATGGGAAAATTACTCGTGAAGGTCGATCGAATTGGCCTGCCCAATATTGTACTGGGGAAAAATATATTTCCTGAACTGATCCAGAATGACGTAACGGCGGAAAATATTGTAAAGGCTCTCAATCCATTTTTTGAGGACAGGGATTTAACCTGTGCAATCAAAGGGAACGGTGAGAAGCTTGTAACCCTGTTGGATGGAGTGGGCCCTTCGAGAAAAGTTGCTGAACTTCTTAGTGAGGCAACTCCATGTTAAAGGAACTCATCACCCTCTACAAGAGGATGCTTGTATACACGAAGCCCTACTATTCGAAACTGATTTTCGCAATGATCTGCATGGTGGTAGTCTCTGCATTTTCTGGGGCCATCGCCTTTCTCGTAAAGCCCGTCCTCGATGACATTTTTATTAATAAGGATGCTTCGAAGCTTTTTTTCATCCCTGGACTGGTGGTGGGTATATACCTTGTGAAAGGTTTTATGGATTTTGCCCAGGCCTATCTCATGGCCTGGGTAGGGCAGAGGGTAATCAAGGATATCCGGGATAATCTTTATCGTCATTTACATTCCCTTTCCCTCTCCTTCTTTATGAACAATCCTACAGGAGTTCTCATGGCCCGGATCACGAGCGACGTGGGTCTCATTCAGAGCGCCGCATCAAACGCGTTAACAAGCATCGTAAAAGATTTCTTCAGCATCATCTTTCTTGTAGGTGTCATTTTTTACAGAGACCTAAAGCTTGCGCTGGTTGCGATTGTCCTTTTGCCAATTGCTTTTTTCCCCATTCTTAAGTTCAGTAAGAAAATGAGAAATATTGCCTTCCGATCCCAGCAGATATTAGGTTCCCTGAACAGCCTTCTCCAGGAAACCATATCGGGGGCAAAAGTGATCAAATCATTCGGTACGGAAGAGTACGAGGTGAATAGGTTTGAGCGAGAGAACGACCGCTTCTTCAGACTTACAATGAAACTTTTTAAAATCCAGGCTCTTTCCTCTCCCCTGAGTGAGGTCCTCGCAGGGATGGGTGCGGCAGCTGTCATCCTTTACGGGGGAATGAGCGTGGTTCGTGGGATCAGCACCCCGGGAAACTTTTTCTCTTTCATGACGGCTCTCTTCATGCTCTACGAGCCCATTAAGAGGTTGAGCAGGATAAATAATATCATTCAACAGGGATTTGCCGGTGCAAACAGGGTATTTCTCCTTCTCGATGAAACGCCTGAAATTGTGGAAAAAGAGGATGCCCTTGACCTCCCGGGATTCGGAGGACAGGTTGAGTTTTCCCACGTATCATTCCGTTATAACAGTGAAGGCGACTACATTTTGAAGGATGTTTCCTTTAAGGTACAAAAAGGGCAAACGGTTGCTCTGATCGGATCTAGTGGGGCAGGTAAAACGACCGTTGTTGATTTGATTCCCCGTTTTTACGACGTAGAGGGGGGAACAATCTTGATTGATGGGAATGACACCAGAGATCTCAAGATCGATTCGCTGAGGGAAAAGATAAGCATAGTGGGTCAGCATACAATTCTCTTCAATGAATCCGTGCGATACAACATTTCTTACGGGGTTCCGGATGCTTCGGAGGAGAAGGTCGTGGAAGCGGCACAATCGGCCAACGCTCACGACTTTATCTCTAAGTTCTCGGAAGGATACGATACCAACGTGGGGGAGATGGGAATGAGGCTTTCTGGGGGCGAGCGCCAGAGAATTGCTATCGCCCGTGCTCTATTAAGGGACACACCAATTCTTATCCTCGACGAGGCGACCTCTGCTCTTGATAGTGAATCGGAAGAAGTAGTTCAGGAGGCGCTCGAGCGGCTGATGAAGGGAAGAACCGTTTTTGTCATTGCCCACAGGCTCTCGACAATTAAAAACGCAGATCTCATTCTCGTAATCGATGAGGGGAAGATTGTAGAATCGGGAAGTCATGAGGAACTCATCGATAAAGAAACAAGATACAGATACTTTTACGAAAAACAGTTCAGGAAACAGGATAGAGGGGCAATTGCCTCCCGCTGAAGCTCTCTAAGGGGACCAGAGTTACCATGTATTACATCTACAATACCCTTCTGCTTCTTGTACTCCCTTTTTTCATTCTAATTTATCTTCCCTTTTTCCTGGCGAAGAAAAAACACAGAATAAATTTTTCAAAAAGGCTGAAGAAAAATCCCTTAAAAGGAAGTCTTCCAAAACATGAGGGTCCTAAGGTATGGGTTCATGCTGTGAGTGTGGGAGAGGTACTCTCATCGATTCCTTTTGTGAAAGGGGTCAAGGAAGCTCTCCCGGAAGCAGTGCTCTGTTTTTCCACTATTACCGTGACTGGTTTTGCCGTAGCGGAAGAAAAGATCATGCCTCTTGTAGACCATCTTTTCTACCTTCCCTTCGATCTTCCATGGCTCACCGGGAGTATTGCAAAAGAGCTGTCGCCGCAGGTTCTTGCCATAATGGAGACTGAATTGTGGCCCAACCTTATCTGGTCGGTGAAAAGGGAAGGAGGTAATGTGGTCATCGTAAATGGGAGAATTTCGGATAGCTCACTCCCTCTCTACCGATCGGTCCGTTTTTTTTTCAGATCCCTCCTTGGCTGTATCGATCTTTTCCTCATGCAGTCAAAAAGGGACATGGAGCGGATCATATCCCTTGGAGCACCTTCCGAACGTGTGGAGGTAATGAAGAACCTTAAGTACGATGCACCCCCAACCCGGAATGAGGAGTTGGCAGAGCTGGTGAACAGCATACGTGGATTGGCAGAAAAAAGGATGGTGATCATCGGGGCGAGCACACATGAGGGAGAGGAGGAGCTGCTTCTGCGTTCTCTATCTCCTCTTAAGGAGAGAGTGTTCCCTGTCATCGCTCCGAGACATCCGGAGCGATGCAAAGGGGTGGAAGAGCTTGCGGGAACTCTTAATTGGTCCTCTGTCAAAAGAAGTGTGATAGGTGAGAAAGTGTTCGCAGAGAAGAATGCCGATATGATACTGCTCGACACTCTTGGAGAACTCAACAGTCTCTTTGGCATGGCGGATCTGGTTGTCATGGGGGGAAGTTTCGTAGATGTGGGAGGGCATAATGTTTTTGAGGTGGCGGCACATAAAAAACCTATTATAATAGGCCGTTATTATAGTAATTTTAAAGATATTGTTGAATTACTTAAAGAGGAGGATGCCATCAGGATCGCAAGAGACAGGAGAGAACTTGAAGAGTCTGTCGAAGAGTTTGTGAAGGATGGCTCTTTGCGGAGCGAGATGGGAAAAAGAGCATACGAGGTAGTCAGCAGGTACAGAGGGGTAGGAGAGGATGTGGCCAGAAAAATTCTCTCCCTCACATCAAGGGGGAGGAGATGATCTTCCTCCTGAACTATTTTTTACGGGAGGGTTTCGAAAGGGGCATCTTCGGAAAAGTGGATACGCCAAAGCCTGTTATCTCATTCGGAAATATCCATTTCGGGGGTACAGGAAAAACTCCCCACCTTCTCGAGGCGGTTCGCTTCCTCACAGGCAGGGGAATAAATGTGTGCGTACTTACTCGGGGGTACGGGAGAAGGGAAAAGGGAACAAAATTCGTGAAACCGGGAATTCTTCCCCCTTCGTGGGAGTCAGTGGGTGATGAAGCATTCATGATAAAAAAAAGAATCCCGGAATCGGCTTTGTGCGTTAGTTCCGATCGAATTGTAGCTATTCACAGGGCTCTCCAGGAAGATAGTGGAATAGATCTTTTCCTTATGGATGATGGATTTCAGCAGTTTCGAGTAAGGAAAAATGCGGATTTTATTCTCATCCCTTACAAGAGGATAGAGACACTCATGAAACATTCCTCTCCATTCTTTATGAGAGAAGGCCCAGGGGCAATCCGTTATTCTTCTGCTGTTATTATATCCAAGGTTCCTAAGGTGTATGAGAAGGATATGGTGGAGACATTTATCCAGAGCTATGGCCGGGGAAAGGATCTCGTTATGAGCCGCTTCAGGGCTGAGGGTGTTGTGGATAACCGTGGGAGGAAACGGAGGGACCCGCGAGGGAAGGAATATTTTCTTTTCGGGGGCATTGGTGATTTTGAAAGCCTCTTAGAACTTGCGAGATCATCAGGAATATTCGTGAAAGGGAGCTGGAAACTGAAAGACCATGTGTGCTATACCCCCTCTCTCATGGGACGGGTGAGGAGCCGCGCGGAAGGGATCCCCCTCCTTACGACGGAAAAGGATCTGGTGAAGCTTCCCTTCGATTCATACGGGGAGATAAACTCTCTCACTATAGGGGTCGAATTCCTCTCGGGACGAGACCGTTTCGAAGGTATCCTTACCTCTTTTTTTAGGGAAGAAAAATGAAGATACGCTGTCTGAGAGGAATTATCGCGCTTCTGGAATTTTTTCCCCTTTCCTTTCTCATGACCTTTTTCTCTGCTGCCGCCGCTCTCTATTCTTTCTTTGACAAAAAGCACAGGAAGATAGCGGAGATCAATCTCCAGATCGCTTTTCCCGGGATGGGGGGAAAAGAAATGAAAACAATTATCCGAAATAGTTATAGAAACATGTCATGGACAATTGCGGAGATCATCAAGTTAGGAAAGGGAGACGAGGAGGCAATGGAAAATAGAGTACATTTTGAAGGGCTGGAAAATATTCTGGAACCTTCTGGGGAAGGGAAAGGAGTATTTGCAGTATCTGGCCATTTCGGGAATTGGGAATTAATGTCTCACGCCTTCGGGAAAAAGTACAAGAATATTGATGTGGTCGTGAGGCCTCAGAAAGAGACATTTATAAACGACTACATAATACGCAAACGTATGCTGGGAGGAAACAGAGTAATCGAAAAATTTGATTCTGTCCGGGAGATCATCCGCAGAACAAGGGAGGGGAGGATCATCGGTATACTGATGGATCAGGATACACATATCAACAGAGGGACTTTTGTCGATTTTTTCGGTCTTCCCGCCTGCACTCTCGATGCCATCCCCAGGATTGCCTTCATGACAGGCGCGAAGATGGTTCCCGTCTTCCCCTTTAGAGATATTAGGGAGAGGACACATCACATTGTTCGATTCTACCCCCCGGTGAATCCAGAATCTGAAGATAAAGAGGAGTTTGTTCGTCTCTCATTAGAGAGGATACACACACTATTTGAAAAAGTGATTACAGAGAGGCCCGAAGAATGGCTCTGGTTCCACAGGAGGTGGAGGACCAGGCCTCTCGGGGATGGGAGAATATATGATATTTAGAGTTTCCCTCAAGGATGGTGATCCTGAAAAGATTGCCTTTATCGACAGGGATGGAACATTGATCCTGGACGAGGGCTATCTCTCCGATCCGGAGGAAATTCATGAGATAAAGGGGGCTCGAGAATCTCTTGCCAGGCTTAAGGATGAGGGATGGTGTCTATTCCTCATCTCGAATCAGGCTGGCCTTGCCAAAGGGATCATTGCCAGAGAGGAATTTGACAGGGTGCGGAGAAAATTCGAGGAACTCTTCGACCCCCGGGGAGAAATCTTCGATGGCATCTTTTACTGTCCCCACCATCAGGATGGAGTGGTGCCTTCATTGAGACGGGAATGTAGATGCAGAAAACCTGGCACCTACATGGTGGAGGGAGCACTCTCGCTGCTAAATAGGGTCCCACCCACTTCGCATATCTATGTCGTCGGAGATAAACGTTCTGATATCATTCTGGGAAAAAGGATGGGATTCAGGACGATTCTTCCTCTCACAGGCTACGGGAGTGAAGAAAAGGAAAAGATCCGGGAACCTCTCCATTTCCCTGACTTCATTGTGAGGGATTTCGACGAGGCTGTGACAATTCTCACGGAGCGGGTGAAATCGTGAAAGTAATGAAAATGAGAGTTTTTCTCCTGATCTCTCTCTTACTCATTCCCGCTTTGGGATATTCAGGGCTCCTTGATAATGATCCCTTTCTCATGGGAAAAGAAGTCCCTGCCTGGTCAAGGGGAAGAGAAATTCTCCTTTACAGAATATCATTTTTCGGGATCCCCGCGGGCTACGCGGAATTCTCATTTATAGGTGAAGAGGAAGAGAAGGGGAAAGAACTCTATCATATAAGGGCCCGCTTCTGGACATCGGGACTCGTGAAAATATTCAAGGAAATTCATGATGAGTTCCACTACTTCATGGATAAAGAAACTCTCTATCCTTACAAGATGATTGTGAAACAGCGCGAGTCAAAGCGAAATGTGGATAAGGTGGTCTACTACGACCAGAAAACGGGTGTCATGTCCCACTTCAGCATGAAGGGAGAAAAACTGAAGGAGTACAGGGCAGTTCCTGGAATTTTTGAACCTGTGACACTCGCTTACTATATGAGATCTTTGAACCTGTCTCAGGGGATCCGGAATATCAAGGTATACGGAGGGAAAAAGGTGTACCTCGTTGAAGTGAAACCCCTCGGGAAGGAAAAGGTAAAAACAGAACTGGGGATTTTCGATACCTTGAAGGTTGATCCCATTATGAGGTACAAGGGTAAAGTGAAGCAGAACAGGGGGATCACCGCCTGGCTCATTAACGACGGATCGAATATCCCGCTTCTCGTCCATGCGAAACTTAAGGTAGGAACCCTGACGGGTAATCTTATACAATTGTCTAAGGGGCAGAAAAATGAACAGTAGACTTGAAAAAATCCTCGCATGTCCCGCCTGCAAGGGTCCTGTTTCCGCTGGAGGGGAGAAGGATCATTTCGACTGTGCCTCCTGTCGCCTCAGGTTTTCTGTAATCGAGGAGATCCCCGTAATGCTTGTGGACGAAGCAGTTCCCATCCCGGAGAATGAGGATGAATGAGGATAGCTTGTTAAGGCGTATAGAGTCTTTTCGGGGAAAAAAAGTTTTAATCGTAGGGGACATTATGCTTGACGAGTACATATGGGGAAAGGTGAACAGGATATCTCCGGAAGCTCCTGTCCCCGTGGTTAAAGTGGGGAGGGAGAGCCGCGCAGCAGGTGGGGCGGGAAATGTGGCCCGGAATGTGGCCCTCCTCGGGATGGAGGCACACGTGGCGGGGATTATCGGAAGAGATTACCACGGGAGAATTCTCAAGAAACTCTTCGGTAAAATAGGTGTTATGTGTGAGGGAGTGTGCGATTCCAAGGGGATTTCAACGGTGGTGAAGACGAGGATCGTGGCTCATAGCCAGCACATGGTAAGGATTGACAGGGAAAACCAGATGATTATTCCAGATGAAGGGAAAAAAGAGTTGCGAGACAGGGTAGTGGGACTTGTTTCCCTGTCCGACTTCATCATTGTTTCTGATTATAACAAAGGGACAGTGTGCAGGGAGGTCTATCAGCCCCTCATCGAGGAAGCGGCGAAGCGGGGAAAAATGGTGATTGTGGACCCGAAAAAGAGAGATGTTAAATTTTACAGGGGATGTACAGTCATCACACCAAACAAAAAAGAGACAGAGGAATTTTCGGGAATTGAAGTTTCCTCTGAAGAGGAGATCCTTCGGGCGGGGAGGAAAATTCTCTCCAGAACGGG
>CAZPLX010000063.1:0-7862 GCA_964587345.1 uncultured bacterium | reverse complement strand
TCGCAAGGATGGGCAGCTTCTAGCAGGATTCAAGCCCTTGCGCTTCTTCGAGATCTTCGGAGAGTACAAGATCTTCGATGTGAAGGTTGATGAAACCTCCCTGAACGTGGACTACACGATCGACGGGCCTGTCGCGGGTATTCAACTCAGCTTCTGAATGGCAGGACGAAGTTCCGGGAACATCTGAAATGTGAATCTGCTTCCAGGGGTGTATACTGTCACTAGTGCACCGAAACCTGGAGCTATATTCCATGAAGGGAGTATCTCCCCCGGAAATATCATCTGAAAAGACCCTTGTCCACATTTGCTGCGGCCCTGACGCAACCTACGGAACGAAAATGATCGCCGAGCATTTTGGAAATATTACAGGGTATTACTACAATCCGAATATCTGGCCCAGGGAAGAGTATTATATCCGTCTCGAAGAGACGAAAAAAGTGGCGGCCCTTTACTCCTTCGAACTTATCGAGGGGACCTACGAGATGGATGTGTGGAAAGAAGCGGTATACGGCTTTGAAGAAGAGCCGGAAAAAGGCAGAAGGTGCGAGATCTGCATAGGGATCCGTCTTAAGGAAAGCGCCCGCCTGGCCAGGAAAAAAGGCTTCAAGGCATTTACCACGGTACTTACCATATCCCCCAGGAAAGATGCGGGAATGATCAATTCGATAGGAAGAGATATCGGTGAGAGAGAAGGGCTCTCCTTCATAGAGCTTGACTTGAAGAAGAAGGATGGCTTCAAGAAAAGTGTAGAGATTTCAAAAAAGCTTGGACTTTATCGGCAGAACTACTGCGGGTGTGAGTTCAGCGTCCGTTAAGACAGCCGTTCCCCGTTTCCAGATCAAAGTTCAAAGATCAACGTTCAAAGAAAGAGATCGCGGGTTGACTTTAAACTAGGAACTTTAAACATTGAACAACCATGGCTTTTCAGTTATCTGTTTTTATTCTGAATTCTGAATTCGGAATTACGCTCAAGACATTATAATAAAAATATGTGGAAAAAGAAGATTCATATACTTCTATTGATCCTCACCTTTCTGTCGACGACCGTGGCCGGTGCGTTTCTTTCGGGGGTGAATCCTCTTGCTTCCCCCCTCCTCGTATACAAGGGAGCTATTTTCTCGATTCCCCTAATGCTTATCCTGGGGGTCCACGAGCTTGGACACTTTCTCGCCGCAAAGCGGCACAGGGTTGATGTGACTCCGCCCTATTTTATTCCCGCTCCCTCGCTTATAGGGACCTTCGGTGCCTTCATCAAGATAAAATCGCCACTTCCCGATAAAAATGCCCTCATGGATATCGGCGCGGCAGGACCTCTTGCGGGTGTGGTTGTGGCAATTCCTGTTCTCATCGTGGGGCTTTTCTACTCAGAGGTTCGCAAGGTTACGGGCCTCGGGGGATTTCATCTCGGCTCATCCCTGCTCTTCGAGCTCTTTACCAGGATTATCCACGGCCCGATCCCTCAAGGGTACGATATCATCCTCCACCCGGTAGCCTTTGCCGGATGGATAGGACTTCTCGTTACTGCTCTCAATCTGATACCTGTGGGGCAGCTCGATGGAGGGCACATCGCCTATGCTCTCTTCGGGTCCCGATATTTCAGCGTATCAAGGGTGTTCCCTTTTCTTCTCATACCCATGGGCTATTTCTGGGAAGGGTGGATCATATGGGCACTCCTCCTGTTTTTTCTCGGCACCGGACACCCCCCTCCATTGGATGCATATTCCGAACTTTCACGGGGAAGACGGTTGATCGGATACTTGTCTCTTGCGATTTTCATTCTTTCATTCACTCCCGTTCCGGTGAGAGTATGAGAGCCGGAGAAGGGAGGCGTCCATAGGTCACCTCAAGTTGATAATCCCTTATCTCGCCCGCAGGAGAGGGCATTACCTTCTCTATACAGTCGCACTTCTCCTGGCGAGTATTTCAGGGCTCTTCGTTCCCTGGTACATGAAGATTGCCATCGATTCCCTGAGGGGTGGGGAGAGGGACGCTTTTCTCCATTCACTGGGAGTGATGGTTCTCTTCGCTATTGCCCATGCCCTCTTCCGTTTCGCCGGGAGGAGAGGTTTCCTTGTACAGGCCCGGGAGGTAGAGTACGAAATCAGGGAGACTCTTTTCACCTCCCTTCTCCATGCGCAGATTTCCTCTTTCGACCGGTTCAGCACGGGGGATCTCATGTCGAGATCGGTAAATGATCTCACTTCTATGTGGCTACTCCTGGGCCCGGGTCTTCTCACCTTCACGGGGACAATCGTCACATACGTGATCGGCCTCTTCTTCATGCTCCGGATTAACCCCCTTCTCACAGGACTGGTCTTTTCCCTCGTTCCGCTTGTAGTGTTTCTGGGGAGACTTTACAGTCGCCGCCTCTACCGGATGTACCGGAAGGTGCAGGAACTTCTCTCCCGCATGTCTGATAGGCTTCACAACTATTTTCAGGGGATCCGGATCATCAAGGCCTATTCTATGGAGGGCTCTGTCCTGGAGGAATTTTCAGGGGTAGCAGGGGAATATTCCCATAAAAACATCGAAGTATCTAAAGTGTCCGCGCTTTTCCACGGCACTGTAGGCTTTGCATCGGGCCTTGGAATCCTCGCTGTACTTCTCGTGGGGGGGAGATTCGTCGTGAAAGGTAAAATGACAGTGGGGGGATTCGTGGCCTTCTCCTCATATATCGCACTGCTCTCTTTTCCCACCATCGCTATCGGGTGGGTGATCAACCTCTTTCAGAGAGGCGCCGCGGCGGCGGGGAGGATAGGGGAAGTGATGGCGATTCCGGAAGAGAGGAAAGGGAAAATGTCAGAAAAGGAGATCAGAACAATCGAATTCAAAGATGTTCATTTTCAGTATCCCGGGAGGGATGTTTCGGTTCTTTCGGGATTGAATCTAAGGATCGGGAAGGGCGAGACGGTAGGGATCACGGGCATTACCGGGTCGGGAAAGAGCAGTCTTCTGCCCCTTCTCTTAGGCTTCTACGATCCACGAGGAGGAAGGGTCTTGATAAACGGACTTCCCGTTTCCTCGTATGATCTTAAATGGGTGAGAAAAAAAATAGGCGTTGCATTCCAGGACCCCCACCTTTTCTCCGAGTCCATTCTTACGAACATCTCCTTTCCCCTCGATTTTGTGGATAGAGAGGTAGCACGCACGTCGGCGAAGGTGGCGGAAATTCACACGGATGTAGTCTCTTTCCCCGAAGCATATGAAACTCTTCTTGGGGAGAGGGGCGTCACTCTTTCGGGAGGGCAAAGACAGCGTGTGGCCCTTTCAAGGACTGTTTCCCACGACAGCGAGTTCCTCATCCTGGACGATACTTTTTCCTCCGTTGACGTTCATACTGAAAAAAGAATCCTCGAAAATATCAGTCTTTTTCGAGGTGAAAAGACGATAGTCGTCATATCTCACCGCCTTACGGCCCTGTCTCTCTGCGACAGGATCATCGTCATGGAGGGAGGAGCTGTGGTGGAAGAGGGGAGTAAAGAAGCTCTTCTTGAGAGCAAGGGACTTTATTATCGATTGTACATGAGGCAGATTGTTACGGGTGAAATGGAGGAGGAAAAAAAGTGAGGCGTTCTGCTCACAGCGATAAAGTCGACGTCAATGATGTAGATTTTTCTCTTACCCTACGTCTTTTAGGGTTCACCCGGTCCCATCGAGGATTGATATGCATCGGTTTTGCAGCCATGTGTTTCTCCACTCTTGCTTCACTTTCCCAGCCCTATCTGATAAAGCTCGCGATAGATCACAATCTCGTCCCGGGGACCCTCGAGGGATTTTCCCGCTACGTGATCCTCTTCGTTTTCGCCGTGACGGGAGGCATGCTCTTCGGCTACATTCAGGTTGTGGCGGTACAGACCCTTGGACAGAGGGTGATCCTCCAGATCAGGAAAGAAGTTTTTTCAAAATTGATGGAACTTCCCGTAGTTTATTTCGATTCGAACCCTGCGGGAAGAATCATCACCCGCGTAACTTCGGACATAGAAGCTATGAACGAGATGATTTCCGCGGGTCTCGTTTCGGTGATGGGAGACATCCTCCTTATACTTTCCATTTCCGTTATTCTCCTGCTATTGAGTAAGGTTCTTTTTCTGGTGACTCTCATTACGATTGCTCTCCTATTTGTATTCGTACAGGTGATGAAGGGGCCTATGAGAGAGGCCAACCGTGGCATGAGAAGAAATACAGCCTCCATGAATTCTTTTCTTCAGGAATATATCTCCGGGATTGGCATTGTGAAGAGTTTTACAAAGGAGGAAGCTGTGAAGGAGAAGTTCGACGAGAAGAATCTCTCATACAGGGAGGAGGCGATACGTCTTTCAACCTTCTATTCCCTCTATTTTCCGGGAGTGGAGTTCATAGCGGCCCTTGCCCTTATCCTTATTCTATGGCGGGGAGGTGAGGGGCTGCTTGTGGGAAGCGTTACTCTTGGCACGGTCATCGCCTTTGTGGGATATCTGGAGAAATTTTTTGGCCCCGTAAAAGATATGAGTGACAAGTTCAATGTTCTCCAATCTGCTCTCGCTTCCTGCGAAAGGGTATTTGCCATCCTTGACATGGAGCCGTCCCAAGAGTTCTCATCTCGGGGTGGCGGGAAAGGGAAACATTTTTCTCCCCGTGAGGAAAGGAAAAATATGATCCTCGAGGCAAGAGACGTAACTTTCGATTATGGAGGCGAGGGTGTCCTCGAGAACTTCACCCTATCACTTAAAGAGGGCGAGAGGGTGGCTATCGTTGGTCCCACGGGTGCGGGGAAAAGTACCATAGCGAATCTCTTTCTCCGTTTTTACGAGCCCTCTAATGGATCTATTTTTTACAGGGGAAGGGATATCCGTTCTTATCCTGTGGAAGAGGTGAGGAAAAAAATCATCCTCATTCCCCAGGATCCATTTCTCTTTCAGGGATCGATTCTGGATAATATCCTTGCAGGTGAAGAATACGACAAGAATAGGCTTGAACTTGCCCTGAGTGGGTGTGGTATCTTAAAATTTATCAACCGATTTCCTGAAGGTGTTCACACCTCTGTAGGGGAGAGGGGATCAGGCCTTTCGGCCGGCCAGAGGCAGCTTGTCTCTTTTGCACGGGCTCTCTACCGGGAACCGGAGGTTTTTGTCCTTGACGAAGCAACTGCGCATGTTGATCCGGAAACAGAACACGAAGTGACGACGGCGATTCGGAGGATTACAACCGGGCAATCGTCTCTCATCATCGCCCACAGGCTTCAAACTGTTGTTGAGTGTGACAGAATCGCGGTTGTTGTATCGGGAAAAGTAGTCGAGGAGGGAGATCACCAGGATCTCATTGACCGTGGAGGTGTCTACAGAACTCTATACGATCTGCAGAGTACGTCGTAATGTGAAGACATGTGAGGGGGGATGTGTATGATCACCAAAGTGGTGTACCAGACCGATTTCAGTGGGCTCGAACTCACTTCGAGAGGGAAGGTGAGGGATATATATGATCTCGGTGAAACCCTTCTCATCGTCGCGACGGATAGATTGTCAGCATTTGATGTGATCCTTCCCAACGGCATCCCGGGGAAGGGAAAAATCCTCACCGCTATTTCGCTCTTCTGGTTCGACCTTTTAAAAGAGGTGATACCCAATCACCTCGTGACAGCGGATCTGTCGGAATTTCCCGAAACTACGAGAGAATACGGAGATGTCCTTGAAGGGCGCTCCATGATAGTGACGAAAGCTGAACCTTTTCCCATCGAATGTGTCGTCAGGGGATACCTTGCAGGATCGGGGTGGAAGGAATACGCGGGTTCTGGAACTGTCTGCGGAGAACCCCTTGCTCCCGGGCTTGCCGAGTCGGAAAGGCTCCCCCACCCAATATTTACCCCTGCCACCAAGGAAGAGGTGGGTTCCCACGACGAAAACATCTCTTTTGAGAGGATGAAGGAAATTGTAGGCCTAAGTGACGCGGAAGAGTTGAGAGACACATCAATACGCCTGTACGTGAAAGCGGCGGAGCATGCAATGGAGAGAGGAATTATCATCGCCGATACGAAGTTCGAGTTTGGGAGGGTGGGAGACAGGATAATTCTCATTGACGAGGTGCTGACCCCCGATTCGTCCCGGTTCTGGCCTGCAAAGAATTATGAGGCAGGGCGCTCCCAGGAGAGTTTTGACAAACAGTATGTGAGGGACTACCTCTTGACCCTTCCCTGGGACCGTCAGGCTCCGGGGCCCCTTTTGCCGGCTAATGTGGCAAGGCGTACATCTGAGAAGTACAGTGAAGCATACAGAATACTTACCGGGAAGGAGGTGGAGTAATGTTTGAAAAGGTCTTTATCGCGAACAGAGGAGAGATCGCCTGCCGGGCAATCCGCCCTTTACGGGAGTTGGGGATCAGGTCTGTGGTGGGCTATTCTGATTGTGACGAACTTTCCCTTCATGTGAAACTCGCCGACGAAGCGGTAAGGCTGGGCCCTTCTCCCGCATCCATGAGCTACCTCGATATGGAGTCGGTCATAAGGGGCGCAAAGGAAAGGGGGTGTGGTGCCGTTTTCCCGGGATATGGATTTCTCGCGGAAAATCCCGATTTTGTCGACATGTGCGAACAGGAGGGGCTCGTGTTCATAGGCCCGCCCTCGAAGGTGATGCGCCTCCTGGGAGATAAGATAGAGGCGAGAAAAGCTTTTAAGGCCGCAGGTGTGCCCGTTATCCCTGCCCTCGAAAAAGTGGGATCGCCTGAGGAGGTAAAGGAGTTCGCCAGGAAGGTGGGATATCCGATCATCATCAAGGCTGCCGCGGGAGGCGGAGGAAAAGGGATGCAGAAGGTGATGGCCGATGATGAAGTGGAGGATGCCTGCGAAGCTTCGAGGTCCATATCCCGGAAAGCATTTTCGAGTGACCGAATTTTCGCGGAGAAGTATATCGAGGGGGGAAGGCATATCGAGTTTCAGTTCCTCGTTGACAGAAAAGGTAACGCAATCCACCTGGGGGAACGTGAATGCTCGATTCAGAGGCACCACCAGAAACTCATCGAAGAAGCGCCCAGCACCTACCTGTCCCTTTCCAGGCGGAAGGATATAGGAAACATGGTGGCGAGGGCCATGCGAGAGATAGGATACGTATCCGCGGGAACCATGGAATTTCTTTTTGATGATAATGGGAATTATTACGCTCTTGAGGTGAACGCCCGCATTCAGGTGGAGCACACAGTGACGGAGATGATCAGCGGGATAGATATCATACGGAAGATGGTCCGGATCGCGGCGGGGGAAGGGATAAAAATGTACCAGGAAGATGTTAATTTAAGGGGGCACGCAATCCAGTGCAGGGTCAATGCCGAAGATCCGAAAAAAGATTTTGCCCCTCAATTTGGGAAAATTACCTTCTTGAGACAGGTGAGCGGTCCTTTCGTCAGGACCGAGTCGGGAATATATCAAGGGTGGGTGATTCCTCCCTATTATGATTCTCTTTTGTCCAAGAACTGCGCTGTGGGAAAAGACCGGGTGACGGCAATCCAGAGAATGAAGAGGGCCCTTATGGAATATGAGATCTGGGGGGTGAAGACCACTATCCCCCTCATGAAAAAGATTCTTAATCATCCGGATTTTGTCGAAGGAAAAATTACCACGGATTTCATCGATGAACATATCGAGGAATTGAAAGAATACATGGTTGATGAAGAAGAAGAAGTGTTCAAAATCGCTCACCTTGTGGGAGAATTAACAGCCTACGGCAAAAACACTCATGTGTTTTAAAGAGAGAATTCCCGTGAATGGTGAAAAGGAGGTTATCTGTTGGGATGAAAAGACTTTTTAAAGGGGAGTCTCCCACCCGCGTGGTGGCGTCTCTTCGGCAAAACAAGAAAATCGACTGAAGGAATAATACATGTTCATAAAAATCCGCCTC
>CAZPLX010000062.1:0-7918 GCA_964587345.1 uncultured bacterium | reverse complement strand
TAATCTGTGTCTGTTTCAGAATCTATTCTTCCTGGTGGAATAATGAGAGATGAGGAATGGCCGGTTCACTATTTAAGAGTCTTGTTACCTTTTAATTTCCCCTACATCTTAGGAATCAGAAGAGGGGATAAGTCATATTGAAGGAGGTATCTATGAGAAAAATATTCGTCCGGATCTCTGCAGTTTTCATTCTCCTGCTTCTGGGAGCACCAGCATTTGGGGGAGTGGGCCTTAAAACGGTTGAAAGCAGTCGTTCCGTGCAAGAAACGGTTGCGCGGATCGAATCGATTGTGAAGGGGAAGGGAATGAGGATTTTTGCCGTAATCGATCATGGAGAGGGAGCCCGGAAGATAGGGGCAACCCTTCGCCCCACAGAGGTGGTCATATTCGGTAACCCGAAGGTGGGGACGCCCCTCATGCGCTGTTCCCCCACGATCGGAATCGACCTTCCCCAGAAGGCTCTTGTGTGGGAGGACGAGAAGGGGCACGTCTGGATCACTTACAACGATCCCAGGTATCTAAGCTATCGTCACGGGACGGGGGAGTGCAACGGAGTGATGGGAAAGGTGGCAAGAGCCCTCGAGAGAATCATCGGGGATGCGGCGAAACCCTGACCACCCGCCGGGTTTTACCTGTCTTTCAGTATCTTAAATCCCCCCGGGTCACCACAGGTGTGCGATAGCGGGAATGGATTTCCTCTCTTTCAGGGAGATGGCGTCTTTTATACATCCCTCACGGCAGACGCCGCATCCGTAGCAGCGCTTAAGGTCGATCACCGATTTTTTTCTCGCAGGGCTGTAGCTGATTGCGCCGAACTGGCAGAGGCGCATGCAGGCGCGGCAGCCGTTACAGAGGTCAGGCTTGATTTCGGCCACGTACTCACCGCGGAACATGACGGGAATTTCATGGGTAAGCTGGGCTCTCATGGCCATGCAGTCAGTGCGGTCGCAGTTGCAGATCCCCCCTATAAAGGGAGCCATGAAGGTCCACACGGTGTGACAGAGGCCCTCCCTCTCATGGGAGCGGAAGGCTTCGATCGCTTCCTCCCTGGAAAGGATTTCCAGGCCTGCCGTGTCTGGACCAGCAAGGAAAGTGGGGTTTATCTCCTCTATGATATCGCTCAAAGCACCACCATCGGGAGAGAGGCTCACCCCGTAACAGTAGCGCTGTTCCGATCCGAGGGTAGTGCGGCGGCAGATACACGCCACCCGCACGATCGATCCCAGGAAATCGAAAATAGCATCGATCTCCTCAATCGGCACTACCTGCCCGAAGTGAACTTTCTTCATTTTTCTCGTCACGTTCCACGAGATGGCTCGCCTGACGAAGGGAGGAGCACCGTCGAGCTTCTCCATCTGTTTCAGATCACCTTCAAAGGAATCGGGATCACGGAAAAAATCCTGGATGAATTTCCTCCTTTTAAGATCACTTAAAAGATCATCCGAGTAGTTTTTCGCCCTGAGGTACCATTTTTTTCCTTCACCATGAGTGTGACAGAATTGGCACATCTATCCCTCCATCCCGAATCTGCAGGGTGCATTGCCCTATCTCATAACTATAGGACAAAGAGTGTCCAAAATAAAATGAGATGTGGAGGTAAATCTATGAGTTCGCTACTAGAAAATATTCGCGGTGCAAATGACGCATATTCAAAGGAGTTCGGGGAAAAGGGAAAACTCCCTATGCCCCCCGGGAAAGGGGTGGCCATTCTGACCTGTATGGATGCGAGGTTGGATCCCTTACGTTTCTGCGGCCTGGAGGTGGGGGATGCTCACGTAATTCGGAACGGGGGAGGACGGGCGAGCGACGACGCGATCCGTTCCCTGGTAATTTCCCATAAGCTCCTGGGAACCGGGCTCTGGTTGGTAATTCATCATACGGATTGTGGAATGGAAACCTTCACGAACGATGTGATGCGCTCCCTCCTTACGAAGAGCCTCGAGACGGCAAAATTTGATGGAGAAAAATGGGTAGACTCCGGATCCGCTTCCGGAAATGGGGAGGGTGAGTATGTTGAGTGGCTCCCCATCAGGGATCAGGAAGAGAGCATAAGGAGCGATGTGGAGAGAATTCGCACTCATCCTCTCGTACCGGATGATATACATGTATACGGCTACCTCTATAATGTGAAGAGTGGTGCTCTCATCGAGGTGGAGACGGGATGACCCTTAAAATCGAAATATATTCCGACGTGATCTGTCCCTGGTGCTATATTGGGAAAAAAAGACTCGAGAAAGCGCTGGAAATGGTGAGGGGGGAGTATGAAGCTCTTGTCACATGGCTTCCTTTCGAACTGAATCCAGAGATGCCCCGGGAGGGGCACGACCGGAAATCCTACCTTACCGAAAAGTTCGGGGGGTCGGAAAAACTTGATGAAATGGATGCACGAGTGGGGGAGGCGGCGCAGGAGGAGAAAATCCCCATGAAGATCGGGAAGATCCGGCGCTCCCCGAATACTCTCGACGCACACCGTCTGATATGGATGGCGGAGAAGGAAGGCTTACAGGACATGGTGGTGGAGGCTCTTTTTAAAGCCTATTTCTGTGAGGGGAGGGATGTGGGGAAAAGGAGTGTCCTTCTGGAGATTGCAGGGGGAGCAGGAATGAAGGCGGCCGACGAGGGATCCATTTTTGGAGAGGAGAGGAGCAGGACGGCAGTAAAGGAGGAAGAAGTGATCGGCCACCGCCTTGGGATCCATTCTGTGCCGAGTTTCATCTTCAACGGGAAGTACCTGGTAACAGGGGCCCGGTACCCGGAGACCCTCGTATCGGCAATGAAGAAGGCTAGAACGGGAAATGGCAAAGAATCGTGAAGGGGGAAATATTTGCTGGGAAGAGGTGGCGAACAGCGTAACCGCAGGTGCGGGTTTTCTGCTCAGCATCGCAGGTCTCGTCCTCCTGATTGTTGCCGCAAGTTTTCACGGGAACGTCTGGCATATTACAAGTAGTTCAATTTATGGGAGTACCCTGGTGCTCTCTTATGGAGCCTTCACCCTTTATCACGTATTACGATCCGAGAGAGTGAAGCACCTATTCCAGATTTTCGACCACGCGTCGATTTACCTCCTTATCGCGGGGACCTACACGCCTTTTACCCTTGTGAGTCTGCGGGGGAACCTGGGGTGGACCCTTTTCGGACTGGTCTGGGGATTCACTCTCCTCGGTATTCTCTTCAAAGTTTTTTTCACGGGGCGTTTCGAGGTCCTTTCCGTCATCACCTACCTCTTCATGGGATGGTTGATCATGATTGCCGCGAAACCCCTGCTTGCTCTTCTCCCGAGAGGGGGGATCTGGTGGCTTGCTGCGGGGGGACTGCTCTACACAACAGGGGTTCTCTTTTACGCGGTGGAGAAGATCCCTTACAACCACGCAATCTGGCATCTCTTCGTCCTCGGGGGGAGCACCTGCCACTTCCTGGCGGTCATGTTCTACGTGATTCCCCTCCGCGCGGGGTAAATCAGACAACTCCTCTTGAGGTCCCCAAAGAGGATGCTCCCGTGAAAAGAGGTGATGCACAAGGAGATCCTATGAGCAACAACATGTGTTATTGTGTTGCAATGTGGTACATACCTCCTTTCTCCGGGGAGCTATTCCTGCCGAAAGAAGTGGCATAACTCCCTGATTCACTGTAGGGTTTAATTTAGCCACCCTATTGGCACCAGAATTGCTTTTCACTGCCCATAAAATCTCCAGGAAATAGCCCCTGAGAGGGCCCGACCTGGAGCGGAGTAGAGAGATGGGCAAAAAAATCACCGACTTTGCCATAACATACCCGAAACTGGTCCTTGCCCTTGTGCTCTTTCTCACGGCGGCATCTCTTATCCGGGTGACCCATTTCAAGGTCGACACCGACCCGGAGAACATGCTGAGCGAACATGAGCCGGTGCGGCTATTTCACAACGAGGTGAAAAAGGATTTCGCCCTTTCCGACATGGTTGTCCTTGGTGTGGTGAACGAATCAGATAAGGACGGCGTCTTCAACCCCGAGACCCTCTCGAAGGTGTTCCGGATTTCAGAGAAGATCAAGGGAATTGACGGGGTAGTCGTTGCTGACCTCATGTCCCTAAATAGTGTGGATGATATCCTTCAGGCCGGTCCCGGTTCAGTGCGCTTCAAATACCTGATGGAGACTCCTCCGAAAACAAAGAGCGAAGCTCTGAAAATACGGGACCGGACCATGGCCAACCCTCTCCTTATGGGAACCCTGGTAAGCGAGGATGGGAAGGCCCTTGCCATCTACATTCCCATAATAAAGAAGAGTATCGCTCACCGGGTGAGCCAGGAAGTGAAAAGGATCATAGGCGAGGAACCCGGGGGTAACGAAGCCTACCACATCACCGGGCTCCCCGTTGCGGAGGACACCTTCGGAGTTCAGATGTTTACACAAATGGCCATCTCTGCTCCCCTGGCGTGTGTCATCATCTTCCTCCTCATGCTCTATTTCTTCAAGAAGGTCATCCTCGTGATATCCCCCATGATCGTGGCTATTCTCACCGTCTGTATCACCATGGGGACTCTCATCGCCACGGGGAACACCATACATATCATGAGTTCCATGATCCCCATATTCCTCATGCCTATTGCAGTGGTCGATTCCGTTCATATCCTCTCGGTCTTTTTCGACCGTTACCAGATCTACAGGGACCGGAAGAAGACGCTCCAGGTGGTCATGGGAGATCTCTTCGTTCCCATGCTCTACACGAGTTTAACCACCCTCGTGGGTTTTGGAAGCCTCGCTCTCGCCCCCATTCCTCCCGTCCAGGTTTTCGGTGTCTTCGTCGCCTTCGGCGTATTCGTGGCATGGATCCTCACCGTGACCCTTGTGCCCGCCTACATAATGATCTTCATTCCCGAGAGGAAACTCGAGAACTTTGGAGCGAAGGGTGAACACGATGAAAAGGATGAGGGGTCTTTTCTCGCCCGGAGCCTCCACATGACAGGAAGAGCTTCGAGGCTTCACGGGAAGCTCTTTCTCATGGTGACAGCGGCGATCCTGGCCCTGTCGGTGTACGGGATCACCCGGATCCAGATCAACGACAACCCCGTGAAATGGTTTGTGAAAGGCCATCCCGTGAGAGTCGCCGACAGAGTTCTGAACCGCCATTTCGGGGGGACCTACGAGGCCTATCTTGTCTTTGAACCTCCCTCGACAGAAAAGAACTTCAAGAAAAATGTGGAAAAGATTGCCCGTTTTCTTGATGACGAGAAGAGGAATACGCACTATTCTCCGGTGAAGGCTCTCGCGGGAGGGGTAAAAACAAAACTGGAACTCCTCGCAAAGGAGGAGGAACTATCGAAAAAACCGTCGATCACAAAGGTGATGGAAGCTGTTATCCAGGAATACAGTGCGGAAAGCGATAAGATCACGAATGGAAGTGATTCCCTCTTCGATGAACTCGACCGCCTCGGGGAAGGCCTGGAAGACCTGCGCACGGCCACACACACCTTCAAGGACCCGGAGGTCCTGAGATATATAGAGAAGCTGCAAAAAGATCTTGCGTCCCACAAGGTCGTGGGGAAATCAAATGCTCTTCCGGATCTCGTAAAAAAAGTATACCAGGAGCTCTTCGAGGGACGTCACGATCACTTCCGTGTTCCCGGCACTCCCGCGGCGGTTGCCCAGACGCTTCTCTCCTTCCAGGGGAGCCACGATCCTGATGATCTGTGGCATCTCGTGACCCCCGATTTCAGGCGCGTGAACCTCTGGCTTCAGCTGAAAAGCGGGGACAACAGGGATATGGAAGGTGTCGTGGACGAGGTGGAGAAGTACATCGCGAAGAACCCCCCTCCCGTTCCTCTTGTCCACTCCTGGGCGGGTCTCACTTACCTGAACGTGGTGTGGCAGGAGAAGATGGTCTTCGGCATGCTCGGAAGCCTCCTCGGAAGTTTCGCGATTGTCCTCCTCATGATGATCTTTCTCTTCCGCTCTTTCCTCTGGGGCGTTCTCTCCATGATCCCCCTCACGGTGACGATTACCCTCCTCTACGGCACGGTGGGACTCATCGGAAAGGACTACGACATGGTTATGGCAGTTCTTGCGAGCCTTACCCTGGGGATGAGCATCGACTTCGCCATCCACTACATAGAGCGTTGCCGAGATGTGAGAAAGAATACGTCCTCATGGGAAGAGGCTTCCGCCGTCATGTCGGGAGCCCCCGCAAGGGCAATTACCCGGAACGCTATCATCATCGCCGTGGGATTTTTTCCCCTTCTCCTGTCAAACCTGAACCCTTACAGGAGCGTGGGGATTCTTCTCGCGACGATCATGTCCGTGTCGGGTATGGGTACCCTTCTGATCTTACCTGCCCTCATTCAGACCCTGAGGAAGATCCTTTTCCGAAAAGAAGGGTCACCACAATGATTGAAAGGAGAAATAGATGAAAAAAACAACACTCATAATATTGTGCGCTCTTCTTCTGATCCTGCCCCTGAAGAGTTCCCGGGCCTTAACCGCCTACGAGATCGTGACAAAGGGGAACCTTGCCTCCTATTATGGAGGAAATGACGGGGTGGCGAGGGCGACTATGACGATTACCGACAGGCAGGGGAGGAGAAGGGTAAGGGAATTCACGATCCTTCGGAAAGACCTGAAGGATGGGGGAAGGCAGAACTACTACGTCTACTTTCACAGGCCTGGGGACGTGCGGAAGACGGTCTTCATGGTTCACAAGAAGGTAGGAGCAGACGACGACAGGTGGCTCTATCTCCCCGCACTTGATCTGGTAAAGAGAATCGCGGCGTCTGATAAACGGACGAGCTTCGTGGGGTCTCACTTCTTCTACGAGGACGTTTCTGGACGGAGTATCCTGGAAGATACACACACCCTGATGGAGGAGACAGCCACACACTATGTCCTTTCAAACCTTCCGAAGAATCCCGGGAGCGTTGAGTTTTCCCGCTACACGATCTGGATCGACAAGAAAACTTTCCTTCCCGTGAAAGCGGAGTATTATGACCGGCAAGGAAAGCTTTACAGGCGGGTGTTGGCCCTGGAGGTGAAGGAAGTGGAGGGGATCCCCACGGTGATGAAATCGAAGGTGGAAGATCTGATCTCGGGAGGAAACACTGTGATGATCTTCAAAGACGTTAAGTATAACAGGGGAATTTCGGAAAAGATTTTTACTGAACGGTATCTCAGGAAACCACCGAGAAAGTATATCCGGAGATGAGGAACGAGTTAGATTGAAAGGTGGAAGAAGAAAGATGAGAAGAATAGCATACATGGTACTGGTTGCGATCTTTTTTATCCCCCGTAGCGCTCTGCCCGGGGAACTTCCCTTCCACGGCTTTCTCGAGAGCGATGTGGGAGCAAGGGTGGCGGATGATGCGACGTCGCCCGACGATCTTCTCCTCGAGGAAGCCCGCTTCCAGCTTGACTTCGTCCGGGATGGCGAACTGGGGAGCCTCGAGTTTCGCTCCGACTTTCTCTATGACGGGGTGGATGATGAGAGCCGGATCGAAATACGGGAGGCGAACATCCTCGTGACGCCCTTTGAGAGCCTGGACGTAAAGGTAGGCCGGCAGATTCTTACCTGGGGAACCGGCGATCTGATCTTTTTAAATGACCTTTTCCCAAAAGACTGGCAGAGTTTTTTCATCGGGAGGGACGACGAGTATCTGAAAAAACCGGCAGATCTTGTCCGGGCCACATGGTTCGGGGATAGAGTGAACCTGGATCTCGCGTGGATGCCTCTTCTCACACCGGACAGCTACATCTCGGGAGAACGGCTCTCTTACTTCGACTTTTCCAGGGGAAGGCTGGTGGGCCCCGCAGATGGAGTTGCCACCTCCGTGAAACCCGACAGAAGAATCGGAAACAGCCAGGTTGCAGGGAGGCTCTACGGGACTTTTAGAGGCTGGGAAGGGGCCCTCTACGGCTACAGGGGGCACTTCGGACAACCCATGAAGTTCGACTCGAT
>CAZPLX010000061.1:0-7920 GCA_964587345.1 uncultured bacterium | reverse complement strand
TGTTTTTTCCCGAGTAAGTTCCAGATTCAGTATCCTTTTCCTCTTTTTCAGAAACTCCTGAGAACGGTTCAGTTCATCCTCTTTTTCCCTGCAGAGCTCCCCGCACACACCCTCATCCCCCACTATTACAAGAACAGAGTCATGAATATCCGCTCTTCGGAAAATTTCGATCGCCTCCCGGTGTCCCTTTTCACCTGTGTGGGACCCCACGTGGAGAATGAAAAACTCGGAATCTCCTATTTCCCGTGTGGACCGAAAATCCTGAATTTTTTCCTCCCTGACCTCTTCCTCTGATGCACCATTCGGAATGACCACATTTCTCTCCCCCCCCCTCTTTTCCGCCCACCGCATATCACGGTAAGTGTGTGAAAGGAAGACAACCATGTCGTACCCTTTTATCCATTTCTCCATGGATTCGTAATAGCCCATGTATGCCCGGTCATAGAGTGCGGAAAATCCTGTCGGGATGAACACCTTTTTCCCTCTTATTCTTTCAAGGTGGGGAATAAGAGCATCTGTTGCCCACTGCTGGGCGGCAAAATTTGCCACAATATCGAAATCACCTTCGAGAACAAAGCTGAGATATCCTTCTGGATTTCCTTCAATTCCTCTCACGAGGTTTCCTGAAACCTCGAAGCCCGCGACCTTCACTCCCCCAATGCACTTTTCTTTCCTTTCCTCCATCCTTGAAGTTGCAACAGTGACCTCATGGCCCTTCCTCGCAAGGACCTCCGAAATCTGTTTCACCGCCTCCTGTATTCCCCCTTGAGAGGGAGAGTAAAATTCAGAAGTGTGCAATATTTTCATGGGCCTGTTCATCGCGGCAGCAACCTCACGTTACCTGAAGAGAGACTTGATCCTCTCTTTCCCCTCTTTGATCGAAGATTCCCTGTGTCTTTCCCTGGCTTTTTTCATAATGGATTTCTCTATCTTCATGTTTCTTCCCCATTCGAGAAAATTGGAAAGCACCCTCCTTTTCTGAGTGTGCTCCCCCGCTCCCTCGCTCCTGATACTCGATCGGGGGTCGTCCCGGTATTCGAGGAGAGGTTCGTCAATATAGGCAAAATCGGTAATGGTGGCGACCCTTAACCAGAGAGCGTAATCTTCGCATCCCGTGAGCTCTTCCTTCTCCGGAAAACCTCCTGCGATTTCCAGGATCGATCTGTGGAGAAGGACAGAACTGCAGATCACCACATTTTCAGTAAGCAGATCTTCGAAAGTCACCTTTGGTAAGTTCCAGGAGAGGAGATTCCCCACCCTCCCTGTGGAAGGAACGTAACGAAAAGCGTTCACGCACACTGCCTTGACTCCACTTTCTTTCGCCTCAGAAATCTGCCTTCCCAGTTTCTCGGAAATCCACACGTCGTCGCTGTCCAAAAAGGCTATCCATTCTCCTTTCGCTTTCCTGATTCCCCGGTTCCTGGGGATTGCCGGTCGCCCTCCCCTTGCCCCTGGAATCCATCTGACCCGATGATCCTTGATCGACGTAACCAGTTCTTCCGTAGAATCCGTAGACCCATCGTCGCAGACAAGGATTTCCAGCTCTCCATAATCCTGGTTCAGGGCACTCTTAACAGCCTTCATAATCGTCGACTCCCTGTTCCACGTGGGGATAATGATGGATACTTTCATGGGGCAAGACCCTTCAATGGATTCCATTTACCCTGAGAAACCGTGTACTCAATATGCAACGTATTCATGATCCCTTTCCAGACCTCTTGTCCCCCATCATTTTCCCTTGAGGGAAAGAAGGCACCAACCGTGAATCACTCAACCCTGACCCATTTCATCACAGGGGCGATCATCCCGGGCCGTTTCATAATCCATAAGGGTGAATTGCTGAGCCCCCCCTGAATCGTCAATCTGATGGAGGGAGAATTTACCATCGGTTCACATATCCACTCCCTGAAATGCAAGGAAGCCAGCAGGTAAAGGGAGTACGACCCCTCGTTCAGGAATCTTGGAGGAATCCTGCTCCTGAAAACGCCCATTCCCTTCTCCAGTGTGGGCCACAGATCCTCTTCCTGATCAGTCTGATAAGACCAGTAGAGGAGAGTACCCTCTTCCGAATAAAGGGCATACCCAAATGTAATGGCCGGGTCGAGGATTTGGGTCTCTGCCTCCACCTGAACCCATATGTCACTGTCATTCCTCACCGGCATGATCTGTTTTTCCCCTTCTTCATCGGTTATAGAAAATCGAATCGGCTTAAAATAACTGTTTTCAAAATCTTTTCCCGGATTGTTCCACTCAGATACACCCTCCTCCGAATCCGGGGAAACCATATATTTCCTGATCACATTCCCTACGTTGTCTGAACACTCCACCACTTTTCCTTCTTCAAGGAGGATCGCTTTGTTGCAAAGTCGTTCGATTGAATTCATATTGTGGCTCACGAAAAGTATGGTCCGGCCGGATTGGCCTATTTCCTCCATCTTCCCCAGGCACTTCTTTTGAAACTCCGCATCACCCACAGCGAGAACTTCGTCTACCAGCAGGATGTCGGGGTCGAGGTGAGCTGCTACCGCGAAAGCGAGGCGCACGAACATTCCCGAGGAGTATCTCTTGATAGGAACATCAAGAAATTTTTCCACATCGGCAAATGCCACGATTTTGTTGAATTTTTTAGAGATATCCCCCCGAGTGAGTCCGAGTATCGCCCCGTTGAGGAAAATATTCTCTCTCCCTGTGAGTTCTGGATGGAAGCCCGTCCCCACTTCGAGGAGGCTCGCCACCCTCCCCTTAACCCGTGCCTGTCCTTCAGTGGGTTCTGTAATTCTGCTCAATATTTTTAAAAGAGTTGTTTTCCCCGCACCATTCCGTCCTATAATACCTACCCGTTCACCCTCTTCCACAGTGAAGGAAACGTCCTTGAGAGCCCAGAACTCCTCTCGCTGTTCACCTTCAAATTGAGAGGATGATGAAGATAGGGTACGGGCAATCTTTCGTGAAAACTCCCTTGCACCACCTGTCAGGGCATCTCTCAGGGTGATGTGCCCGTCATGCTTTTTCCGGGTGAGAAGATACTTTTTACTCAGGTTATCCACTGTGATGACACGATGACTCATCTGTACACCTCAAATGATGTCAGCAAAGCTCTTTTCTGTTGCCCGGAAATAGCGCAGTGCACCATAAAATACCAGGAAGACAAGAACCGTTGACAGGATAAAGCCGGGCCAGTAGATCGAGGACTCCCCCTTGAGGAGGGCCCATCTGAACCCATCGATCACTCCCACCATCGGATTCAGGGAATAGAAAAAACGCCATTTTCCGGGAATCACACTGCTGCTGAAACCCACGGGAGAAACATAGAGGCCGAACTGGACGAGAAAGGGAACAACATGCTTGAAATCCCGATACTTCACGTTGAGTGCGGCAAAGAGGAGCCCGAAACCGAAAGAAACCAGAAAGGCCAGCCCGAGAAAGAGAGGAAGAAAGAATATTCGCCAGTCGGGATAGAACCCATACCAGACCATAAGGAGGACAAGGATGGTGAAGGAGATGGCAAAATCTACAAGATTGACGATCACGGCGCTCACGGGAGGGATGAGACGGGGGAAATAGACCTTGGTGATCATGTTTCTGTGGGAAATGAGAGAATTGCTGCATTCCGTCATAGAACTGGAGAAGAATTGCCATGGAAGCATCGCTGCGAAGACAAGAATCGGATAAGGAGCGCTCCCTTCTGAGGGGAATCTGGCCAGGATGCCGAAGATCACGGTGAAGACGATCATAGTGATAAAGGGCCTGAGGACGGCCCAGGCAACCCCGATGGCAGTCTGTTTATAGCGGACGAGAATATCTCTCAAGGAGAGAAAGATGAAAAGTTCCCGGTAGTGCCAGAGATCTCTCCAGTACCCCTTTATCCCACGGCCAGATTCTATAATTATCTCATTGTCTCTATTCATTGTCTTCTCGACCTCATGAGGGCCTACTTGAAATCCCTTCTGGAAAATATCACATTCGCAATAAAGAGGATCAACGCAAGATAGACCAGGAAGTATGAGAACACAAAGAGGAGATATTTCCCGTCCAATTTCAATCCGTAGAGGACAAGATTTTTCAGGTTAAAGTTTTCAAAATTGGGGAGCAGGTAGTAGAGGGAGAGAAGCCCTCCACTCGCGAACCATGATACCGCATGTTCGCCAAAATTTTTTAGACTGGTGCTGAAATGGCCAATAAAGAATAAAAAGAGAGAAAATATTGAGCTCAAAGTAGGAGTGGAAAAAGAGGAAAAGAGGATTGCCAGGGCTGTCAGGAGGAGAAGTTCCATATAGATGAAGGAGGACACAATTATGAGCCCAAAATGGACATTCCCACTCTGCAGGTACACGATCCCGATCAACCCCGCGGTCATCGCCGATGTGGTTGCCAGGAGGGTTAAGGCGAGACCGGAAAATTTCCCCACAAGAAACTCAAAACGTGATACCGGTTTGGAAACGATTGAGTAGATGGTTCTCTTCTCAACCTCTTTGCTCACGAGGGTGATGCCGATAAAGATCGCGATCACCACACCAAACAGGTGAACACATGTAAGTCCGAAATTGATCACGATCCTCTCGAAATCTCCCACTGACAGCTCCGCGAGGAAATAGGAGAGGCCGATCATGATCGCCGCAAAGGCAAAGAGGCTGTAGAGGATCCTATCCCTTATCGTTTCCCGAAAGGTGTTCAGCGCGATGGAAGCTATTTTCATCGACCATCCCCCTCGACAATTCCCATGAAAAGTTCCTCCAGATCAACCCGTACTGGCACGACAGCCTTCAGCATCCCCCCCCTGGCACGGATCAGGTCAACCGCTCTGTCGACGTGCTCTTCCCCGGAGAGCCTGATGATCAGCATATCTTCCCTTACGGTCATTGAAATGCAACTGCTTCCCAGTTCGTTTTTCAGGGATTCCCCGTCTAAAATCCCCCGCACGTCTACCTCGAAATACTTTACCACCCCCTTTCCCAGGAGTTCCTTAATTGAACCCTCAGCAACTTTACTTCCCTCATTGAGAATACACACCCTGTCCGCGAGAAGCTCGACATCCGAGATAATGTGGGAGCTGAAAAAAACAGTTTTTCCTCGGCTCTTCAGCTCCCTGATGAGCTCTCTGATCTCAACTCTCCCGATAGGGTCGAGGCCAGACATAGGCTCGTCAAGAATCACCAGATCCGGGTCGTTTACGAGTGCCTGAGCCAGACCTAAGCGTTGGAGCATCCCCTTTGAGAATTTTCTTAGCTGCACGTCTTTCGCTTTCGAGAGGCCCACCCTGTCTAAGAGCTCCTCTGCTTTTCCTTCCACAGATTTTTTCGAGAAACCGAAGAGTGACGCACAGAAGAGGATAAATTCTCTTGCCGTGAGATAATCGTAAAAGTAGGGATGTTCCGGGAGAAACCCGATCCTGCTCTTCGTCGCCAGCCCTATGGGTTTTCCCCACAGTTCCGCCAGACCCGCTGTGGGGAAGACAACAGAATTAAGAATCTTTATTGTCGTGGTTTTCCCCGCGCCATTGGGTCCCAGAAATCCGTACAGTTCGTTTTTTCCCACCTCAAAGGTGACTCCCTTCAAGGCGACAAAGGGTTTCATCAAGAATCCGGTTCTGTAAGATTTCTGAAGATTCTCCACCCTGATGACGGGTACGCTCCCCATTATTCCCCCTTATTTCCCGGGTTTGTAAAGCTTCAGTCGTTCCCTCACCGTTGAACTCCGTGGTACCTTCGACTGACGATCCAGGTAGTAGTACCCTCCGAAAGGCTCTCTCGGGACGCCCCGAATGAGTCCCTCTTTCACCATATCTTGAAGCCCTTCCGGGTTGGATCCAAAGATTCCACGATATTTTTTCACCCCCTTTTCCAGGAAGATGAGATCCCGCTCCACGAGTACCCTTTTAATCCTCTTGAATATCTTCTCTTTCAGCACAGGGTCATCCGCTTCCCTGTACATTTTCTCCAGGAAGGCTATGGCAGTCTCAGGCTTCTTCGCCTCTGAGAGGAGTCTCGAGGCCAGTAGAGGGAGATAGGAGGGAGCACCTCTTATCCGGGAAGCCCTCATGATGTACCGGGCCGCGCTGTCGAAATCCTGGAGGTAAAAAAAGTAGTTAAATCCTATATGGAAAGGAAATCTCCACTCATCGGAGAGGTTTTCCATTCCTTTTTTAAGAAGCGTGATGCTCTGATCAACAAACTTCCCATCCGAAGCCAGTATGATTCCTCCGAAAAGGTACGCCGTCTTAAACCTCCTATCCAAAGTGGTTACGAGATCCAACGACCGGAACATCCATGTGAGCCCATTCCTGGTATACCTCTTTTCGGCAGCATACTGGATACACCTGAGCCAGTAAATGTCTCCAAGAAAATGGTCGAATCCGAAGGTAAATGTTTTCAGGACTTTCCCCTGGGGGATAAAAAAATATTCCCATTGGGTTTCCCTTCTTTGCGTGTCAATTGTTCTCTGAACCAGGAGAGTGGCGAGAAACCCCAGGACAACGATTACGGAGATAATATAGGGAGATTTCCTCTTTCCGCGGACACTCATTTCCCTTTACCCTGCAGCGTTTTAAGGGTCCCCTTATCCACCGTGACGAGGGACCGGGAATACCCGTCGAGTCCTTTTACGCCTGCATATTTCTTATATACAGAGAGGGCCCGTTTGTAAAGAATAGCACTCTTTTTATGATCTCCCCTCATTTCATAAATCTTTCCAAGGAGAGTATAGGCGGACACAAAATTCGGTTCTATTGTCAGGGCTTTCCGGAGAACCTTCTCCGATTCATTCCCGTTTTCTGACGGGAGGAGAAGAAGTGCGAGATTTCTCATGGCAGTCACGTTGTAGGGGTTCAACGTGAGAACCTTCCTGTAGAGAGCGATCATCTCCTCCCTCGCTTTTCCCTCCTCTTCTCCTCGGATCATATTATTTTCTAATCCGTAAGCGAGAAGGAAGGCTTTCCTCTCGTAGAGCCAGTCAGCCCTCTTTTGCAGATGGATGGCCCTCTCCAGGTAGCGCAGTGAAAGGCGGTAATCCCCCGGATTCTCTCCATCCCCCGCGAAATGGAAATAGAGCCCCGCCGTCCCCTCCACATTCTTCCCGTTCAAAGGGTCAGCGAGGATGCTCCACCGCGCCATTTTTAAGGAGAGCGCTCTATCACCCTGGCGCGCCGCCTCCTGACCTTTCCGGATGAGATAATATCCCGCTCCACTCCCGGCGGCAATCGTAAATAAAAGGATGAAGAGCAAAAAAGCTGCACTTCTTCCAAAGCGCCCTATCTTTACCTTCTGCCAATTGTGGTCTCCCCTCTCGACCATAAGGGAAAGAAGAATCAGGGCAAGCAGGGGAAGGGAGAAAGTGTGGTACACAGAATCGAAGAATGCGTGGGAAGCCAGGGAAAGAAGCCCCCCCGCAATCCCCGCGTCGATCCATCTTCCTCCCCCTTTCCGCCTCCGTTTCACCAATAAGAACAGAATTGATACAAGGAAGGCAACATAGGCAGAAAATCCGGGAGCACCGAGTTCCACAAGTACCTGAAGATGCTCGTTGTGTACCGTTTTTGCTTTTTTTCCGTAATGAACTGGGCCTTCATATACGGGAAAGTTTTGCTCCGGGAAATAGTATTTAAAATTCCCCAGGCCGATACCCGCCGGATGATCTGAGAAAATCTTCAAGGCTCCCCTGTAAATTTCCAGGCGGGAGTAGCTGTACGCATCGTGGGATTTAAATATCCTGTTGCTTATCTGGTTGGGCGTCAGCGCAAGGGCCAGGGCGAGAACAAGAGCACACAATGCGCCTTTTGCCCTGAAAGCGACAATAAAGATCAGGAGAGCTCCCAGAAGAAAAGAGATCGCCCCTCCCCTCGATCCTGTGATGATGATCCCCGAAACCGCGAGTAGCGCGGGGATCAGAAATAGTCTTTCTCCTCCTTCTCTCTCATCCCCCACT
>CAZPLX010000060.1:0-7996 GCA_964587345.1 uncultured bacterium | reverse complement strand
AGATCACGTGACACAGCACCATTTTCCCCGCCGTTTTCACAAGTGGAATGTCACCATACCTCAGACTGTAATTACGAGCTACGGAGCCTCTATCGTGTGCGGGGCCTCCGGGATTTTTATTATGATCTCACCTTTGGGGATAGCGGCGTTGGTACTTGCACTATTCTCACTCCTGGTGCTGGTGATCGGAATATGGCTGAAAAAGATAGACATGACCATGTGAAAAGGGCGCAACTCGTTCACATCATCACGCTGCTCGAACTTGGAGGAGCCCAGGAAAACACTCTTATTAACTGCTCCCGGGCCGACCCTGAACTCTTTGACGTGTCCCTTATTTCGGGTGAGGGAGGAATCCTCGATGAAAGAGGGAAAAGCCTCACAGGGGTCTCATTTTACGGGGTTCCCCATCTTGTGAGGGCAATAAACCCGGTCAAAGATTTAAGAGCTTTCTTCACCATCTTCTCCATTCTCAGGAAGGTGAAGAGAAGGGGGGAGGGGAGGCCGGTCATCGTCCACACCCACAGTTCCAAGGCGGGAATCATAGGAAGAATCGCTGCGGCCCTTGCGGGTTGTGACGTGATCGTTCACACGGTACACGGATTCGGGTTCACCCCGTTACAGGGTTTTTTCACTCGCCGTTTTCTCATCTTTCTCGAGAAAGTCGTGAGCCACGTAACTGATCGCTTTGTTCTCGTTTCCCGGGAGAATGGGAAGGAGGGTATGGCTCGGGGCATATTCGACGGTTCCCGCTGCACTCTCATACGCTCAGGTTTCGATACGGACCGCTTCATGAATGCTTCCCGGGAACGGGGAAGAAAGCTCCTTGGAATTGAGGAAGAAGATTTTTCAGCGGGAATGGTGGCATGCCTGAAGCCGCAAAAGGCTCCCCTCGATTTTATCCATGCCGCAAAAATAGTGAAAGAAAAGGGTGAGCAGTGTATATTCATTCTCGTCGGTGATGGAGAGCTAAGGCCGGATGTGATGGAAGAGATCGTGGAATCGGGCCTCGGGCCTGATTTCCTGATGCCGGGGTGGATTGACGATATTTGGGACGTAATTGCCGCCTTCGACGTCCTCGTCCTCACATCCATTCACGAAGGTCTTCCCAAAGTAATTCCCCAGAGCCTTCTGGCGGGGGTTCCAGTGGTGGCCACATCTGTCGATGGTGCTGTGGAGGTTATCGAAGATGGTGTGAACGGGTTTCTGGTGGATGTGCATGATCCAAAGGAGGTGGCTTTGCGGATAGAGGATGTAAAGAAAGGGGTACTCACTGGAGGAGACGCACAATCTTCCCGTGAGGAAATGGTGGTAGAGTTTTCCTCTGATTCGATGGTTGCAAAACATAAGGACCTCTACCTTCAACTGCTTCAGGAGAAGGGATGGAAGGACTGATCTACACTTTCGCATTCGCGATGGGCGCCATATTCGGTAGTTTTTTCAATGTGGTCATCTACAGGTTTCCAAGGGATATCTCGATTGTGACTCCTCCTTCTTCCTGTCCTGCCTGCACAGAAAGGATTCGCCCCCTGGAGAACATCCCGATCCTGAGTTACCTCTTCCTCAGGGGAAAATGCCGCCATTGCGGCGGGCACATATCTATCCGCTATCCCATAGTTGAAACCCTCGGCGGAGTCATCGTTGTTTTCTCTTACTTTTTCGACGGTTTTTCCCTTCTCTTGTTGAGGGATGTTCTCTTCTACTCCATCCTTCTTCTTGTGGCATTCATCGATTTTGACACGGGTATCATTCCTGATACCTTGAGCATAGGAGGGCTGCTCTCAGGGGTTATATTGGAAGGGTTCTTCCTCGGAAAGGGGATTGCATTTCCCCTTCTCGGCGCCCTCACCGGAGGAGGAATTCTCTACGGTACGGCTTTCGCGTACGAACTGATCACCGGCAGGGAAGGGCTGGGAGGAGGGGACATCAAGCTCCTCGGAGCGGTGGGAGCCTTTACCGGGTATGGGGGCTCTATCCTCACCATATTTTCCGGCTCCGTGGTGGGGGCAGCGGTGGGTATCGCTCTTATGATCAGCCGGGGGAAGGATATGAAGATGGCGATCCCCTTCGGTCCCTTTCTTGCCGCGGGCGCCATACTCTCAGATATATTCCTGAGAAACTATACTCTGGTATTTTGAGTCAATCGAGGGTCACAAAGAAGGGGACTCCCTCTTTGTGAACGATCCACAAATCGAGGTCTGGATCTGAATCGAGGTTTCCTTCCGCCTTCCCCGTAAAATCGTTTTGCCCCGAAGTGAGAGTGAATGTGTAGAAATCATACTTACCCGGCTCAAATGAGAGGAGGTTGAAGCTTTCTGTGTACCGGTCGTTTTCACTGTAAAAGACATATTCCAGTTTCGATAAATCTTTCAGGGCGCTTTTCGCCTCAACCCTCTTTGCTTTAAGGGTCAGACGGGTGTAGGTAGTGACCGCAAGGGTGGCAAGGATCCCCACGATCACGAGGACCAGGGCAAGCTCTATGATGGTGAACCCCCTTCTTCGGGGCAACCGGTGTCCTCCTTTACACATGGCTCCCTCGTATCATTCCTGCGATCCTATCGATATCGGAAATACACTTTTCCCCACCAGATATGCTTTCCATCTCCTCCCTCAAGCGGGAGAGTTTTTCAAGAATTTTTTCCTGGGGTGGGTCCTTCCGCTCTTCACTTTTCTCTCTCAGGGAGTTGGATAGTTCCTCGAGAAGTGCCGCGGTTTCTTTAAAGAAATCTTTGTCCCTCAATACGATCCGTTCGGGAAAAGATCCATTGATGATATTTTTCAGTTCTTTGTTCAATCGGTATACGGGGCCTGCGAGCCTTTGAGTGAATAAAATCGAGTAGATCACGAATCCCCCTATGACCAGAATCACCATAGGCCATACACGTTTGTTGAGGATAAGAAATTCCTTTGCCGGACGGGCAAGTTCCTCGCTCGAGCTCCCCAGGAAAAGTTTGAAGGCAGAGGGGAGAAAAACGATCAAGGTGGCAAGGAGCATGAAGAGGATGAAGATCACGACGAACCGTACAGTGATCCCTACCTGGATTTCCCTGTTTATCAAGAATGTTTTCCGCCTGTTTTTGATACGGGTGGGGTTCATATCTTTTCTCCTCCCGGGTTGGCCATTCAGGGGGTAAGCATTTCCTTCACTTCCCTCACAATTTCTTTTTCCCTATCCACACTCTTATCGACAGGGGGAGTCATCCTTTTAAGGGAAGATTTGCCCAAGAGTTTTCTTGAAGGGGGTGCTCCGAATTTGTAGAATAGCCTGAGAGTGTAAACTTTCCTATGTGGCGGCAAAAAGGATAGTTCCGAAAGTGTCCAAAGGATGAACCAGAAGAAGGATCTGGGAATACGAAAAGGGATTCCTCTCGCTCTCCTCATCATCTTTGGGGCAGCCCTCATATTTCAGCTTTTTCTCTTCACTCTTACATCTGATCTTTTGTGGAAGGGGAACAGAGAACAGGTCCTCTTCTCACTGGGTAATGCCCTGCAGGGGGGGGGAGCTGCCGCAATTCGGGGAAGAGGGGAGGAGGGTCTCAAGGAGTACCTGAGAGATCTTTCCACTTCCATCCCCGGGCTCAGAACGTCAATCCTCACCAGATTCCCGGAACAGCCCGCTGACGGGTCTGATAAAGAGTTTTCCCGGGAAAAGGTGAATCAGCTCCTTGCGGGAAATATCCTCTATTCCATGGAGGGGAAGGATTGGAAAATTTTCATCCCTCTTCCCGTAGACGGGGGCAAAAGGACAATTGTAAAAATCAGGGTGAGATCGAATGAAAGGAGAAACCAGAAAAAGGCGACCTTCATAGTTGCGGCGACTTCCCTCTTTTATGTTTTTGTCCTCTATCTCTTCACCCTGTTTGTTTTCAGGAGGAGGATTTCTATTCCCCTCTCCAAATTCCTCGAAGTGGTTAGGAAGGTGGAGGACGGAGAGAAGGGGATCCGTGTCGAGGGGTTGCCAGATAACGAACTCGGACGGCTTGGAGATGTTCTGAATAGTGCTCTTTCTGCCATCGAGGGGAAGAGAACCGAGCTCGAGGAGATGGTGGTTGCTCTGAAAAAGAGCAACGAAGAACTTGAACTTTCCAGAGTCCAACTGATCCGTATGGAGAAGTTTGCCACGATCGGGAGCCTTGCCTCCGGGCTTGCCCATGAGGTGGGAAACCCTCTCATGGCTGTTATGGGGTATGCGGAATACCTCATGAAGAATAGTTCACTTGATGATGAGCAGAAAGATTGTCTCAAAAGAATCGTGGACGAGTCCAAACGAATCGAGGGGATCGTGAAAGGCCTCCTCGCTCATGCCCGGGTGAGCCCTTTAGAAGAGGAAGAGGCGAGGGGGGAGGAGATTGTGGAGGATATTCTCGAATCACTTTCCTTCAGGAAGATATTCGAGAATATCAGGGTAAAAAAGATCTTTGGAGGAGTTCCGGAAGTGGCGATAAGTTCCGATAAGTTGAGACAGGTAGTGATGAACATAATTCTCAACAGTGTCGATTCGATGGCCGATGGAGGAACTCTAACTGTGAAGACCTACCTTGGGGAAATAAAAGAGAAAGGTTTTATCGGGAGGAGCCGGAGGAAAACGGACCCGCCAGACTCGGATTATTCGGGAATGCGTGTATATCCCGTGAAGAAAAGCGGGAAAGGAGAAGACCGATTCGTGGTTATCGAGATCGGCGATACGGGATCGGGAATCAAGTCAGAAAACAGGAGGAGCATATTCGACCCCTTCTTCACCACCAAGGAGCCGGGCAAGGGAACGGGACTTGGCCTTTCAGTGGCGAGTGCGATCATCGATTCCTACGGTGGCTATATATCCTTCTCATCCGAGGAAGAGAGGGGGACGGTGTTCCAGGTATACCTTCCCGTAAGGGTAAGAGAGGGAGAGAAGAAGGGAAAAAGAAGGCCGGAGTGATGGCTGCCATATGGGGAAAAGCGGTATGAGGAAAGTTCTTATAGTCGATGACGAAAGAAACGTAAGAGATCTGTTAAAGAGAGCACTCGGGAAGGAAGGCTTTCAGGTGAAAGGTGCTGCGAATGGCGAAGAGGGTCTCGAAGCCCTTTCCGCCTTCAAGGCTGATATCGTCCTCACTGATATCAAGATGCCGGTAATGGATGGCATGGAATTCTTGACGGAGATTAAAGGGAGGGGATTTTCCTCCGCTGTGATCATGATGTCTGCCTACGGTTCCATTAAAACAGTCGTGGAAGCGGTAAAAATGGGAGCATACCATTATATATCCAAACCTTTCGATATAGATGAGATTCTCATGGTGATCCGGAAGGCCTTTGAAGAAAAAAAGTTACGGGAAGAGAACGAACGATTACGGCGGGAAGTGGAGAAGCGTTACTCTTTCGAAGGAATTTTAGGAAAAAGCAAGGGGATGAAAGAGCTCTTCGCAATGATTGAGAAAGTGAAAGATTACAATGTGTCAGTTCTCATTTCCGGCGAATCGGGGACGGGGAAGGAGTTGATCGCCAGGTCTCTTCATTTTGGAGGAGAGAGGAAGGAGATGCCTTTTGTTCCTGTAAACTGTGCTGCTCTCCCGGAAACTCTCGTGGAGACTGAGCTCTTCGGTTACAAAAAGGGTGCCTTTACAGGAGCCAGGAATGACAAGAGGGGTTTGATCGAGGAGGCTGACGGGGGAACTCTTTTCCTCGATCAGATCTCGGAACTCCCCCTTTCCATGCAGGCGAAACTCCTGAGATTTCTCCAGGAGGGGGAAATACGAAGAGTGGGTGATACGGGGAACCTGTCCGTTGACGTGAGGGTGATTTCCGCAACGTCGCGGAAGCTGAAAAAAGAAGTTTCCGGAGGGACGTTCAGAGAAGATCTCTACTACAGACTGAACAAGGTGCTCCTCCACGTTCCTCCTCTTCGAGAGAGGAGGGAGGATATCCCTCTTCTGGCAAAACATTTTGTTAAACATTTTTCTCTGAAGGTCGATAAGAAGTGTATGGATTTGTCCCAGGAGGCATACAGAGCGCTCATGGAGCACAGCTGGCCGGGGAATGTGAGAGAACTCGAAAATGTTCTGGAGAGGGCAGTTCTCTTAAGCGAGGGAGAATCTCTTTCCGGCACTGATCTGGGTGGTCTCGCTACGGGGGATAAGGCGGAAAGTCTCTCGGAAAAATACCCCTTTGAAGTGGGCTCGGTTACCCTGAAAGAGGCGTTGAAATCTGTGGAAAAGGAGATGATCTCCCAGGCTCTTGCAAAGTCAGAAGGAAGCAGACCCGCAGCGGCTAAGCTCCTTGGAATCTCTCATCCCGCCCTCCTTTACAAAATCAAAGAATATGGGTTAAATTGATTAAAATTATATATAATTATATGTCAGTTAAAAAACACTTGACATAATTAATTATCGAGTTAATATTTTTCTAACGAACTATAGTTTAGTGGATAAATAGGAAATCATGGACGGGTCGAAACAAATGAGGGCGGGAATAATGCTAAATAACAATGTGAAAAAAATCAGGGAAAGCCAGTTGATGAGCAAAGCGGAACTTGCGAGGAGAGCGGGGGTCTCGGTCTTAACGATTGACAGGATCGAGAAAGGGATGAAATGCAGAATGGACACGAAGAGAAAGATTATTCTTGCTCTAGGCCTCCAACTGGCAGATAGGGAAAAGGTTTTTTCGGAAAACGAAGGATAGGTGGTGAGGGATGAATCTTTTCGGAAGCAAGGAGCTTACGGGGCTGGACATAGGCTCCTCGAGCGTGAAAATTATGAAGCTCAAGGATGTGGGAGGCTCCTTCCAAGTACAAAAATTTGGCATATTTCCCATTTCCCCTGAGACAGTGGTGGACGGGGCCATAATGGACCACGGGTCCGTTGTGGAAACAGTGAAGAACGGTTTTGCATCTCTTGGGATCAAAGACAGGTACGTGGCAGCGTCGATCGAAGGCCATTCCGTGATCATCAAGAAGGTTGTTCTCCCTACCACAACTCCCGAAGACCTCGAAGATTCGATCCAGTGGGAGGTGGAACAGTACATTCCCTTCGAGGTGTCCGATGTGAAGCTTGATTTCCAGGTTCTGGGTCCTCTTCAGGAAGATCCCACAAGGATGGATGTTCTCCTCGTAGCGGCAAAAAACGACCTGGTCGAAGATTACGTGTCGGTGATTAAAGAGGCGGGGCTTGTCCCTTCTATCATCGGGGTTGATTCCATCGCGGTAGGAAATTCATTTGAAGATTGTGCGATCATTTCGGAAGGCCAGCTTCCCATGGTGGTCAATATCGGCTCGTCCTTCATGAACATAGTCATCGTGGACGACGGTGTTCCCCTCTTTACCCGGGATGTGTCCATGGGAGGAGCCATGTTCAACAATGAACTTCAGAGGCAGTTCAGCGTTTCCTACGATACGGCGGAAAACATGAAGCGGGGAGAGGAGTCGGAAGACTTTGACCCGGAAAGGGTAGACAGTGTGATAAAAAATGTTTCTTCCATCATCGCGACAGAAGTCCAGAGATCATACAATTTTTACGCGGCTACCTATCCCGACAGGCTTGTTACCAAAGTATTTCTCACAGGTGGCGCAGCGGGCGCGAAATACCTGAGGGAATCGATTGGCGAAAAGCTCGGTATAACCGTCGACATGTTCAACCCTTTCGATGGGCTGATGGTAGATGAAGAGTCTGTTGAAATGGGTCTTGTGAGGGAGCAGGGTAGTGCGGCAACGGTTGTTACGGGACTCGCCATGAGAAATCCGGGAGACAAGTTATGATCAAGATAAACCTCATCAGGCAGAAGAGAAAGAAAAAGAAGCGAATGAATTATGATCTTTTTTATATCGCTTTTATCGCCATCTTTCTTCTTGGCCTTCTCTCCTTTCACAGAGCCGCGATGGTCGGGAAGGAGAGGCGTCTCACCGCGGATATTCAGAACGCCCAGACAGAGATAGCGAAACTGAGGAAGGAAATTGGGGAAGTCGAGAAGTTCAAGCAGAAGAAGAAGGAACTTCAGCGAAAGGTAGACATTGTGGCGAAGCTTCAGA
>CAZPLX010000059.1:0-8005 GCA_964587345.1 uncultured bacterium | reverse complement strand
AGGGGTAGGAAGTTCACGGAACGGTCGAGATTCCCAGTCGAAGCGGCTTGGTGTGAAAAGGTATGACGGACAGTATGTGAAGGCAGGCAATATTATCGTGCGCCAGAGAGGAACAAAGGTTCATCCCGGTCTGAATGTGGGAGTCGGGAGGGACCACACCCTCTTCGCTCTTATCGATGGTTTAGTAAAGTTTGAACGGCTCGGAAAAACGAGAAAAAAGGTTTCTATCTACCTTCCCGCCACTTAATGCTCTTCATAGACGAAGCCCTCATTCGCGTGATATCCGGAGATGGAGGGAGAGGGTGTGTATCCTTCAGAAGGGAGAAATATGTCCCCAAGGGCGGTCCTGACGGAGGTGACGGCGGAAAGGGCGGCCATGTCATTTTCCGCGCCACGAAAAACCTTTCCACTCTTCTTGATTTCAAATACAGGAAAGTCTACCGGGCTGAGAGAGGCCGGCACGGCAGGGGAAAAACCCAACACGGGAAGAACGGGGCTGACCTGATCATCCGAGTTCCCGAAGGAACGATCATCACCCATACTGACAGTGGGGTGGTTTTGTCAGACCTCGCATCTGAGGGAGATGAATTTCTCGCTGTCCGTGGAGGACGGGGTGGCCTGGGCAATGCCAGATTTACCTCCTCTACGAACCAGGCGCCTGATTTCGCGGGTGTAGAGGAGAGAGGGGAAGAAAAACTTCTCACTCTTGAACTCAGATTGGTTGCCCAGGTCGGGCTTCTTGGAAAACCGAACGCGGGAAAATCGACCCTTGTGCGGAAAATTTCCCGTGCAAAACCAAAAATTGCCCATTTCCCCTTCACAACCCTCTCTCCAGTTCTCGGGGTGGTATCCCATAAAGGTGTGGAGAGTTTCGTCGTAGCCGAAATTCCCGGGATAATCGAGGGAGCGAGCAAGGGAACAGGCCTGGGAACACGATTTCTGAAGCACTTATCTCGGACCCACACCATCGTGATGATCGTGGATGCCTCAAAAGGGACCGATGAAATCACAAATGATGTCGAGGTCCTGAGAGGAGAACTTGCTGCCTACGACGAGAAGATGCTGGACAGGACTCTCCTCCTCCTGTTAAATAAAATTGACCTGCCGGAAGGAAGGGATAGCGCCCGCAGGGTACCTTCCCTCCTCGACTTTCCCCGGGGAAACATCATTCCAGTGTCAGCTGCAACGGGAGAGGGTGTGGAAAGCTTTCTGGACCATCTTGTGAACCTTGTGGGGAAACAAAAAGGAAACTGATATGGAGAAACAAAAAAGGGAATTTTTAAGGGCCCTTCGTCCCAGGAGAGTGGTAATCAAGATCGGGAGCGCCCTTCTCGCCGATGAAAACTCCCATCTAAAAAAAACTTTCCTTGCACACATCGCCCGGGAAGTTGTCTCCCTGGAATCAGAGGGAATCAGATGCGTCATCGTCTCTTCTGGCGCCCTTGCAGCAGGGAAAGAGAAGATTGGTCTTGCAAAAAAGCCGAGAAAACTCTCCTCGAAGCAGGCGGCGGCAGCCGTAGGACAGCCCCTTCTCATGTACTATTACTCCAAGGAGTTCGGGAAGTTCGGGAAACATGTTGCCCAGCTTCTTTTGACCCATGATGCTTTTGAAGAGAGAAAAAAGTTTCTCAATGCGAGAAACACGATTGAAGCTCTTATCGACCATGGGATCATCCCTGTCATCAATGAAAACGATACGGTTGCAACAGAAGAGATCAAGGTGGGGGACAACGACGCACTCGCAGTCCGGGTTACAGATCTGGCGGGAGCCAACCTCCTCATTTTGCTTGCAGAATCGGGAGGACTTTTCGATCACGACCCCGCAGAGAACAAGGATGCCCGAAGGATTTCCCTCGTGAAGAAAGTTGACAGGTCGATTATGGCCCTTGCCACAAAGACTAAGAGTACGAGCCTCGGAGTTGGAGGGATGAAGTCGAAACTAAATGCAGCAAAAATGGCAGCCTTTTTCGGGATTCCCGTCATCATCGGAGACCTCAGAGGAAAACGGGTCCTCCCCAGGATGATCGCAGGAGAAGACATTGGAACCCTCTTTCTCCCCACCGAGAAACGAGGGAAAAGCAGGAGGCACTGGATCGCCTACGCTCTCACACCTAAGGGGACGATATCCGTTGACCAGGGTGCAAAGAGAGCCCTCGTGGAGAACCATAAGAGCCTCCTTCCATCGGGTATAATAAAGGTAGCAGGCTCCTTCAAGAAGGGTGAACCTGTCGCCATATCGGGCCCAGAAGACACTATTTTCGCAAAGGGGATAGCATCGATCGATAGCCGTATGGTGAAGAGAATTAAAGGGAAAAAGTCAAAAGATATCAAGGAGATCGTGAAAAAGCCGCTTCCTGAAGAAGTGGTTCACGCAGACAATCTGGCCATACTCCCTTCCCCGTAAACGGAGGCGTCAAATGACCACAATTGAGAAGACGATCGATCTTAAAGAAATTGGTGTAAGAGCAAAGCGAGCCGCAGCCGCTCTTTCCATCGCAGGGTCAGGAGAAAAGAACGCCGCCCTATTGAAGATGGCCCAGTATCTGGAGGAAGAGGCACTATTTCTTGTCGAGGAAAACGAGAAAGATCTCACTTACGGCCGTTCGAAAGGATTGAATTCTGCAATGCTTGACCGCCTCACCCTCGATAAAAAAGCGATCGCCTTAATGGGAAAAGGGCTCACCGAAGTAGCGAATCTTCCCGATCCGGTAGGAGAAGTGGTAAAGATGTGGAAGAGGCCGAACGGCCTCATGGTGGGAAAGATGAGGATTCCCCTCGGGGTGATAGGAATCATCTACGAATCGAGGCCGAATGTTACTGCCGACGCTGCCGGCCTCTGCATAAAGTCGGGAAATGCTGTGATTTTACGGGGTGGATCGGAAGCAATACATTCAAACCTGGCCATCGCCCGCCTCCTTAAGAGGGGACTCGCGGAGGCGGGACTCCCCGAAGACGGAATTACGCTCCTTTCAGACACCAGCAGGGAGCGTGTCGATGAACTCCTCACCATGGAGGATTATATCGATCTGATCATCCCGCGAGGGGGAGAAAGCCTGATCAGACATGTTTCGGAAAAATCCCATATACCTGTGATCAAACACTACAAAGGAGTGTGCCACGTATATGTGGACAGCGAGTGTGATCTCGATGTAGCCCTCGCAATCAGTGTAAATTCGAAAACCCAGAGGCCGGGAGTGTGCAATGCAATGGAAACTCTCCTCGTCCACGCAGACATTGCGGAGAAATTTCTCCCCCTCCTCGGGGAAGTCATGGATGAGAAAGGGGTTGAGATTCGAGGCTGCGGGAAGACAAGAGAGATCCTTAAAGAGTCTGCTCACGCCTCTGAACAGGATTGGGAAGCGGAATATCTTGACCTTATTCTTTCGGTGAGAGTTGTTTCTTCCCTCGATGAGGCAATCGACCATATCAGGAACCATGGTTCTCTTCACACTGACAGTATCGTCACGAAGGATTATGAAAAGGCAATGAGATTTGTGAGAGAAGTAGATTCTTCTCTTGTCCTGGTGAACGCCTCAACCCGGTTCAATGACGGCCACCAACTCGGCCTGGGAGCGGAAATTGGGATCAGCACATCAAAGATTCACGCTTTTGGCCCCATGGGTCTTACGGAACTGACCACCACAAAATTCTTCGCCCTTGGAGATGGTCAGATACGGCTCGAGTGAAAGAATGAGCATCGCACTGTTCGGTGGGACTTTCGACCCGATACATATTGGACACGTAAGAGGGCTCATTGAAGCGAAGGAGATTCTCTGCCCCCGACAGATGATTATTGTCCCTGCAGGGAACCCTCCCCACAAGGAAGGGGAGCATCATTCCCCCCCTGAAGACAGGGTGAAGATGGTTTCCCTCGTCACGGAAGAGCTCGGCTTCGGAAAAGTGAGCCCTTTCGAAATCGAAATGCAGGGTCCCTCATACACCATCCGTAGTCTCACTCACTTTGCAAAAATTTCCGGCGGGTCTCCTCTCATTCTTCTCATAGGATCGGATTCCCTTCTGGAAATTGGAAGCTGGCACCGGTATGATGAAATTCTTTCCATGACCCACATCGGAGTTATACCCCGTCCGGGATTTCTCACGGAAAAGTGGCTAGAAGAGATCGAAGGGGCCATCGATCCTCTGAGAATCACGTCAGTGAAGCGAAACTACCCCTCTTCGAGATGTGACACGATTACCACGAGGGAGGGAACCACAATTACCCTTTTGAAAATCAGAAGGATACACATTTCATCCACGGAAATCCGGGAAAAGGTTAAAAAGGGAGCATCGATCAAATTTCTCGTTACTGAAAGGGTGGAACAATATATAATCGAGAATAAACTGTACAGGGAGGTGTAAAAAATAGAAACCAGAAAAATAGCGAAGGAAATTGCAGACCACGCATTTGAGAAAAAAGCAGTGAACCTGAAAATTCTTGACATTAGAGAGATTTCGAGCATCGCAGATTACTTCATCGTCTGTTCCGGAAATTCAGACCGACAGGTCCTCACCATTGCGGAGCATATCATCGCTCAGCTTAAAAAGGAAAAAGTTCACTCCCTGGGAATCGAAGGACTCAAGGAGGGAAGATGGGTCGTTATCGATTACGGGGGCATCGTGGTCCATATTTTTCACGAATCGGTCAGAGAATTCTACGAGTTCGATGACCTCTGGTCATCGGGTACGGAGCTCAAAGTATTGGAAAAATAAGAGTCCTGTCGATACAATAAGGATAGCAAACCCCCTGAAGAGGGGGGACCTTCGAAGGAGGGCAAATGAGTTTAAAACTTTTCTTACTGCTCATCATTATTATGGCAATCGGCTTTTCCCACGTGTCTATACTCAACTCGGCGACGATAAAATTCTATCTGACGCCGTCAAAGTTCGTAGAGATTTCCCTCTCCGAGTTGACGCTGATCTCTTTTGCCCTGGGCGCTGCCATTGTCCTCGTGGGTACCTTCTTCAAAGATGCTGCGTCGTCTGCTAAGCAGTGGAAAGCAAAGAGGATTCTCCAGAAGAAGGAAAATGCCTACAAAAAACTCGACAAGGCACGAGATCTCCTCTATCAGAACAAAGCATCCGCCGCTCTCGAGACGGTTGACAGCGCCCTCACCGTACTTATGGGAAACAGGGAAGCTCTCTCCCTTCGAGGAAAAATCCAGGAAAAACTCGGCAACAGGGACGAAGTGATCAAGACTATTACCCTGATTCAGGAGACGAGGCCCACAGACGTGGAATCCCGCCTTCTCCTTTCGGAAGCATACGAGGAGGAAGGAGATCTTGAGAAGGCTCTCGCTGAACTTGCGTCGATAAAGAAACAGGAGGATTACTTCCCTGTTATGGAACGGTTGATCGATCTTCACATGGCAAAAGAAGAGTACCAGAAAGCCTACGAACTCCAGAAAAATCTGGGCAAAAAGAGAGGGAAAGGTTCCGCAGAGGACAGAGAACGTCTCAACAACCTGCGATACAGAATTGCCAGAACAGCCTATGAGTCAGGGAAAATGGATGAGGCAGAGAAAATCCTGAAAGAACTCATAAAGGAAGAGGGCGCGGCCACACCAACCTATATCCTCCTCCACGACATTTATCTTCACAAGGGGAATCAGGATGGCGCTACTGACTGTCTTCTTGAAGGTTATCGGAAAACAGGGAATCCTATCCAATTGATTAAAATGGAAGATATTGCTATCGAACATGAAAGACCTGCAAAGCTTCTCGATATCTACTCAGACATAAAAAATGATTTCGAAGGAGATTTTACTCTCACAATCTTTTACGGAAAATTCCTCCTGAGACTGGAGATGGTAGACGAAGCGATGGAACAGTTTTTGAAAGCAGAAAGTATAGACGGTGATAATGCGGCAGTTCACATTTTCCTCGCGGAAGCGTACAGGAGGAGAAACAGGCTCCAGGAATCTATCGATGAATACACCAAGGCTTTTGCATACAAACGGAGATACCTCGTCCCCTTCCTCTGCAACGGGTGCGGAGACAAAATTATTCGGTGGAAAGACTATTGCGAAACCTGCAAAAAATGGGATGCCTTCTCCATCGATTTTGGAGATACGAAAGAACTCAAAAGGATTCGGGAGGAAGCTCTGCGAAAGGTTCCCGTGCCTGATTGAGAAAGGAGCTTCCACAACATGTGTTCTCTGTAGCAAGACAATCACACTTACCTATATGGGTGAAGATATCATCTGTTCCGAATGCCGTGCTGCCCCTCCCCAATTTACCCGTCTTATTTCTCTTACACCCTACACATCTTTTGTGGCTGAAAAAATCCGCCAGATGAAATACAGAGGACACTCCCACATCGCCAGGTGCATGGGAGCACAGCTTGCCCTTTTTATAGGGGAAAAACACCCCCACATCATAGAGAGCTCCAGCCGGGTAGTTCCTGTTCCACAGACATTTTTCAAAACCGTGAAGAGAGGGTTCAACCAGTCTGCTTTGATTGCAAAGACTTTCACACGCCTTACCGGTATGGAATTTGTCCCCTGTGGTCTGAAAAGGATACGGGACATCTCTCCTCTCCCCGGGAAAGGGATGTGGGAGCGAAGGGAACTCACGAGAGGGTCCTTTAGAATTAATTCATTGAAAGGTGGTGAAGGGAAAAATATAATCCTTCTAGACGATGTGGCGACTACTCTTTCAACTCTCAACGAGTGTGCCCGTGCACTTGACGTCGGATCGGAAGACAAGATCCGGGTATCTGCAATCACAGTGGCAAGGAGTCTTTGATGGGAAAAGAGATCTCACTATCCCTTCTTCAGATGACGATTTTCCCGGGAGACACATCACGGAATGTTGATAAAGCTCTCTCCCTCTTGAGAGTAGCGAAAGATGAGGGTGCTGAACTCTCCCTCCTGCCTGAAATGTTTTCATCAGGCTTCTTTTACAGAGATCTCCCTGCCATGAGCCGGGAAACACCCGAAGTAATAGAGGCTCTCAGAGCTTTTTCCAGACAGGAAAAGATGGCTCTCTCCTTTTCCGTACCGGAGGAAAAAGACGGGCATATTTACAATACCGCATATCTACTCGGAAAGGATGGAAGGGTGAGAGGAAGATACAGGAAAGTTCACCTTTTTGGCCTTTTCAAGGAGGACAGATATTTTGCGGGAGGTACCTCTCTCTTCTCTGCCTCCATCGCCTCCTTCAAGGTTGCCCCTTTAATCTGTTATGACCTCAGATTTCCCGAAATTTCCCGCAAGGCAGCGCTTATGAATACAGATATCATTATCTACTCAGCCCAATGGCCACAGGAAAGAATCCACCACTGGAAATCCCTCCTCATAGCGAGAGCAATAGAAAACCAGCTCTTTGTGGCGGGAGTAAACGGTACAGGAAGATCCGGGAAAATCCACCTTGGGGGAAATTCACGGCTCGTATCTCCTCTTGGAGAAGAGCTTCTCAGAGGGAGAAAGAAAGAAGGCTGTTATACTGTCACGATTCACAAGGATATGATTTCACATTTCAGGAGTAAAATGAATTGTTTGAAAGACAGAAGACCGGAAGCCTATTGAAACCGAAAGAAAAACTTCTCACCAGGGAGGACGCATGCCTCCTCTCAAGTAATGCCCGAAAAGAGGGAGAGATTGTCGTGTTCACAAATGGATGCTTCGATATTCTTCACTGGGGGCATGCCGCCTATCTCTGGCACGCAAAGGAAAAGGGTGACCTTCTCATTGTGGGTTTAAACAGCGATGCTTCTGTAAAAAGAGTGAAAGGAAACAAAAGACCGGTGAGTAAACAGGAAGAAAGGGCACTGCTCATCGCATCGCTCTTCTTCGTCGATGGAGTCGTTATATTTGATGAAGACACACCCCACAGCCTCATAGAAGAGATAAACCCCCATGTCCTCGTCAAAGGAGGTGACTGGAAGGTGGAGGAGATAGTGGGAAACGACCTCGTCACATCCCGGGGAGGCAAGGTACTCACCATACCCCTTGTTAAGGGCCTTTCCACCTCGATGATCATCAAGAAGATAGTGGGATTATACTCA
>CAZPLX010000058.1:0-8088 GCA_964587345.1 uncultured bacterium | reverse complement strand
GCAGGAGCCCTGGCCGCCTCAGTGGAACAGGGACGCCCCGGGGTGCTAAAGGCCCGGGGTCACGCGGGAGGCAGCGGAAAAGGTGCAGGGGTGAAGCTCGCCAAGACCATTGGCGAAGTGACGGAGCATGCGGGAAATATCATTGGTATGAACCTCGTTACCCACCAGACTGGACCCGAGGGAAAACATGTAAGTAAAGTGCTCGTCGAGAAAGCGACAGCCATAAAACAAGAGCTTTATGTAGGGCTCGTGATCGATAGGGCCACTTCGAAAGTTGCTTTCATGGCTTCATCTGAAGGAGGGATGGAAATCGAAGTGGTAGCGGCAAAATCACCCGAAAAAATAATTACCGAGCAGATCGACACTTCAGTGGGGATGGTTCCTTTCCAGGCAAGAAAAATCGCCTTCGGTCTCGGCATGGAACCCGGTCAGGTATCCAGGGCTGTAAAGTTCATGATGGGCCTCTACAGGGCCTTTGTGGACACGGACTGCTCCCTTGCTGAGATCAATCCTCTGGTGATTACTGCTGATGACGACGTGATTGCTCTCGACGCGAAAATGAACTTTGACGACAACGGCCTGTTTCGCCACAAGGATCTTTTCGCGTTGAGGGATGTGGATGAAGAGGACAAGATGGAGTATGAGGCATCCAAATTCGATCTCAACTATATAAGCCTGGACGGAAACATCGGATGCATGGTCAACGGAGCGGGTCTCGCAATGGCAACGATGGATATGATCAAACTCCATGGCAGTTCTCCTGCAAACTTTCTTGATGTAGGAGGAGGTGCTTCCGCGGATCAGGTCAAGAATGCCTTCCGCCTGATACTCGCAGACCCGAAAGTGAAGGCGATCCTCGTGAACATTTTCGGGGGGATCATGAAGTGCGATGTGATAGCCGAAGGTGTTGTGGAAGCGGCGAAGGTGATGGAGCTTTCGGTTCCCCTTGTAGTTCGCCTCGAAGGAACGAACGTGGAGAGGGGAAGGGCTATTCTCGATGAATCGGGACTCAACATAATAACCGCTACGGATATGAGGGACGCGGCGGAAAAAGCGGTTTCCGCGGCGACGCAATAAGGGAATCAGGAGGAAATATAGATGAGCATTCTTGTAAATAAAGATACGAAGGTTCTTGTGCAGGGGATCACGGGTGCGGTGGGAGCGTTCCACACGCAGCAGATGCTCGAGTACGGGACTAATATAGTGGGGGGTGTTACTCCGGGGAAAAGGGGGCAGAAAGTGGAGGGAGTTCCCGTTTTCAACTCTGTTTCAGAAGCGGTAAAAGAGACAGGAGCTAATGCCACGGTTGTCTATGTTCCCCCAGCATTCGCTGCGGACGCGGTCATGGAGGCGGTGGACGCAGAGGTCGCCCTGGTAATTGCCATCACAGAGGGGATACCGATATTGGACATGGTTAAGGTTAAGAGTTTCATGAAAGGGAAGAAGAGCCGCCTGATTGGACCCAACTGTCCAGGGGTGATCACTCCTGGTGAGTGTAAGATCGGTATTATGCCCGGGTACATCCACAGGCCAGGAAACGTGGGTATCATCTCGAGATCGGGGACCCTCACTTACGAAGCGGTGGCACAGATTACGTCGATCGGTCTCGGACAGTCCACATGCGTGGGCATAGGTGGAGATCCTGTCAACGGAACAAATTTCATCGAAATCCTCGGGATGTTTCAGAAGGATCAGGACACCCACTCTGTTGTGATGATAGGGGAAATCGGAGGGACTGCCGAGGAAGAGGCAGCCACTTTTATCAAGGAAAATATGGACAAGCCCGTTGTAGGATTCATTGCGGGGAGGACCGCTCCAAAAGGTAAACGCATGGGACATGCGGGTGCTATAATATCTGGTGGTAAGGGAACCGCCGACGAGAAGATCAAAGCCTTCCGCGAAGCGGGAATCCATGTATCTGAGAGCCCTGCCGATATGGGCAGGACAATGGCAGAAGCACTCGGCATGGAAATAAATTAACCAGAGGTAGGAGTATGCTTGATATCAAAGAAAAAACTGTTGTGTCAGAAAATGAAAAGGTGAATATTACGATCATCCCTCGCTTCTGCAAAGGATGCGAAATATGCGTAAGGCTCTGTCCCAAGAGTGTTCTTGGGATGGAGATGTTCAAGGTTAAAGTTGTTGATCTCGAAAAGTGCATCAGGTGTGGCCAGTGCGAGCTCCGGTGTCCGGACTTCGCAATATTCGTGGAAAAAAAGTAACCAATGGAGGCTGACGTGGCAAGAAGTATCAAGTTGTATCAGGGAAATGAAGCGTTGACCTACGGTGCCCTTTACGCGGGATGCCGGTTCTTCGCGGGATATCCGATTACTCCCTCTACAGAGGTTGCAGAGATAATGGCAAAAGAATTGCCTCTCCTGGATGGTGCCTTCATGCAGATGGAGGATGAAATCGCATCCATGGCGGCTACCATCGGTGCATCTCTTGCGGGAAAAAAATCGCTGACCGCCACAAGCGGGCCGGGCTTCTCATTGAAACAAGAGAATATTGGATTTGCCGCAATAGCGGAAGTTCCCTGTGTCATCGTGAATGTAATGCGGGGCGGCCCTTCCACAGGTGTTCCCACGGGGCCTGGACAATCTGATATCATGCAGTGCAGGTGGGGAACTCACGGGGACCATCCTGTGATTACTCTTGCTCCATCATACGTTCAAGAAATATTCTACGAGGCTATCAGGGCATTTAATCTTGCGGAAAAATACAGGAATCCTGTCATTATCGCTCTCGACGAAATCGTAGGGCACATGCGCGAAAGGATTGAAATCCCTGAGCCGGGGGAAGTTGAAGTGATTGACAGGATGAAACCTGACGTTCCTCCTGAGGAATATTTCCCCTACGACTCCTCGAAGGGTGACATCCCTCCAATGGCCAACTTCTTCGAAGGGTACAGGTACCATGTGACGGGTTTGAACCATGACAAGACAGGATTTCCTGTCAATGCGTCGGCTCTTGTTCAGACTGAAGAAGAGAGGCTCATGAGAAAAATCAGCGCTAACAGAGACGACATTGTGAAGAATGAAGAATATATGCTTGATGACGCTGAGATCGCCATATTTGCCTACGGTTCCTGCGGCAGGAGCGCGAAGGAGGCCGTGAATATTGCCAGGAAAGAAGGTGTGAAGACGGGGCTTTTCAGGCCCCTCACTATCTGGCCCTTCCCCGAAGAAGAAATTGCAGAGCTTGCAACCAGGGTAAAAGCAATCATTGTTCCCGAACTGAGCCTGGGGCAGATCATTCTCGAAGTGGAGCGGATGGCCCGTGGAAATTGCCCGGTGGAAGGAATCTTCAGGGTGGACGGGGAACCGATCAATCCTGGACAGATAGTTAAGAAAGTGAAGGAGGTTTGCTGATGGCATACGATTACAGCACTTACCTGCGGGGAGATAAATTCCCCCATATCTGGTGTCCCGGATGCACCTACGGAATCGTCATGAAGGCGATGATCCGGGCAATAGAAATTGCGGGTTTTACCAAGAACGACACAGCCATTGTTTCGGGGATCGGATGTGCCTCAAGGCTTCCGGGGTACGTGGATTTCAACACACTCCACACTACCCACGGAAGGGCGCTCGGATTCGCAACGGGAATTAAGATGGCAAAACCTGAAAAGAATGTGGTAGTGATTTCCGGAGACGGAGATGCAACTGCCATCGGGGGAAATCATTTTATCCATGCATGCAGGAGAAACATCGATATAACGGTCCTTGTTTTCAACAATTTTATCTACGGGATGACGGGAGGGCAGTATTCTCCCACAACTCCGACGGATGCTATCGCAACGACAATGCCATACGGAAACGTAGATCCTCACTTTGATATCGTGGAACTATCCAAGGGAGCGGGCGCAACTTTCGTTGCGAGGGGAACGGCCTACCATGCGGCGAGCATAGACAAACTCGTTGTGGCTGCGATGAAGCACAAGGGACTTTCCGTGGTAGAGCTAATCAACGCGTGCCCCACCACCTACGGGAGAAGGAACAAGTTCAAAAGCCCTACGGACATGCTCCTCTGGATGAAAGATCACTACATGAACGTGACAGCCTGGGACAAGCTTCCCCCGGAGAAACTGGAAGGGAAATACCCTATGGGTGTTCTCTTTGAAACGGAGAAACCGGAGTATACCGAGGTCTACCACGAGATGGCAAAGAGGGCCAAAGCCAAAGTCAAAGGAGGTAGGTGATGTCCAGGTACGAGATACGCTTTTCCGGGTCCGGGGGACAGGGACTGATCCTTGCTGGAGTGATCTTTGCTGAAGCTGCTGCGATTTACGAGGGGATCAACGCGGTCCAGAGCCAGTCCTACGGGCCGGAAGCGAGGGGTGGTGCGAGCAAGTCGGAGGTGATCATCAGCGATGAGGCTATCAACTATCCTAAGGCAACATCAATCGATCTCCTCCTGTCCCTTACCCAGGAATCGTGCATGAAATATTCCGGAGACCTGAAAGATGACGGGATTCTCCTTGTTGACGAGGATTTCGTGAAGGAAGTCCCCGAGGGGGGATTCAGGATCGTGAAACTTCCCATTATCCGCTCTGCTCAGGAGAAGGTTGGGAAAGCTTTTGTGGCGAATATCGTGGCAATAGGGGCAATTACGGCTCTTGTGGAAAAAGTCAGCATAGAATCGGTAGAGAAAGCAGTTCTCTCTAGGGTTCCACGGGGGACGGAAGAACTGAACAAGACCGCTCTCTCCATAGGTTATGAAATGGCACGGTCCCAGATTGTGTGAGGTGACTTTTTTGGAAAGAACATTAAGCATAATCAAACCGGACGGCGTCGGGAAGAGAATAATCGGCAGAGTCATCGGAAGGTTCGAGGAAGAGGGGATGTCCATTGTTGCAATGAAGATGCTACACATGACGAGGGCCCAGGCTGAGGGGTTTTACGCGGTGCACCGCGATATGCCTTTTTTTTCGAGTCTCGTGGAATTCATGACATCAGGACCTGTAGTTGTCATGGTTCTTCAGGGAAATAACGTAATTCAAAGGAACAGGAAGATCATGGGGGCTACAGACCCCGCAAAAGCTGATGCGGGAACAATAAGGGCAGAGTTTGCATCGGATATCGAGAAGAATATCGTTCACGGAAGTGATGCTCAAGACACAGCATTGAACGAAATATCCTACTTCTTCAGCGATTATGAACTGAGATAATTAGAGTAAGATCCGGGACTTGAAAGCCCTTTCTGATAGTGGAAGTATCAGAAAGGGCTTTTTTTTGAGGGTGAAATGGAGAAGAAGAGAGATCTGAAAGGTCAATCCCTGGAGGAGCTTGAAACCCTTATCGCTTCTTCGGGAAAAGAACGGTACAGAGCAAAACAGCTCTTCCGCTGGATGTACCAGAAAGGGGAGTGCACAATCAATTCAATGACAGACCTTTCCATGGATTTTAGAAAAGAGCTCGAAGAATCATGTTTTATCTCCTCCCTCTCCCCCGCCTCTTCAGATACCTCGACTGATGGTACCGAAAAGTATCTTTTTGATCTCCATGATGGAGAGTCGATTGAGACAGTTATGATTCCCGAGGGAAAGAGAAGAACAGTGTGTGTCTCCACCCAGGCAGGGTGTCGCATGGGCTGTTCTTTCTGCGCCACGGGGGAAAAGGGTTTTCACAGAAATCTATCACCTTCGGAAATTATCAATCAGGTATGCTCTGTGGAGGGGAACCTTCGGGATAAGGGGGAATCTATATCCAATATTGTTTTTATGGGAATGGGAGAGCCTCTCGATAACCTTTATGCTCTCACCCGCTCAATAAGCATTCTCAGGTCGGTCTTTGCCTTCGCAATATCGAACAAGCGAATTACCGTGTCAACCTGCGGGCTTGTTCCGCCTCTAAAGGCCCTCATGTCCGAGTGGGACGTCTCTATCGCTATTTCCCTTAACGGGACGACAGATGAGGTGCGCGAACGCCTCATGCCAGTGAACAGGCTCCATCCCATCACAGAGATTATCGAGGTGGTGAAAAGTGCCTCCTCGAGGGGGAAAAAGAGGAAAATTACTATCGAGTATGTTCTCATTAAGGAGGTTAATGACATGATCCTTGATGCGCAAAGGCTTGCGGGAATGCTTGGAGGATTGGATGTGAAGGTGAACCTTATCCCTGTCAATACCGGAGAAAAATCGGAATACCAGGCACCAGAGAGGGAACGGATAGACCGCTTCCGGGATATTCTCCTTGAGGGAGGCATAAGGACTATCACACGTGAAAAGAGAGGTGACGATATTTTTGCGGCATGCGGCCAACTCGTGGGAAGAATAGGGGAAGCGGACAAAAATGATTTGAACAGATAAGATAATCTCACATACTATGATCAGGATATAGCCAATCGGGAGGAAATAATATGGAGCCAATACTTGGCGTTATCGGTGGAAGCGGTCTCTACGAGATCAAGGGGATAGAAGTCCGTGAAGAAATTAAGTTGGGCACTCCTTTCGGAGACCCCTCTGATAGCCTCATCGTGGGAGAGTACAAGGGACAAAAGATCATTTTCCTCCCCCGACACGGCCGGGGGCACAGGATCCCCCCTTCGAAGATCAACTTCAGGGCAAATATTTACTCCATGAAAATGATGGGAGTTACATCCCTCCTCTCCATAAGCGCAGTGGGTAGTATGAAAGAAGAGATCAAACCGGGAGACATTGTGATTGTAGATCAGTTTTATGACAATACGAAGTTCAGGGTTAATACCTTCTTCGATGAAGCCGTCGTGGGACACATTGCCTTCGCGAACCCGGTATGTTCCGCCTTTTCCGATATTCTATGCGAAGAAGCCCGGAGGGTCGTGGAGAAGGTCCACATGGGGGGGACTTATATCTGCATTGAGGGGCCTCAATTTTCTACCAGGGCAGAGTCACTCGTATACAGGTCCTTCGGAGTTGATGTAATCGGGATGACGAATATTCCCGAGGCGAAGCTTGCCAGAGAGGCGGCCCTCTGTTACGGAACCGTTGCTCTTGCCACTGACTATGATTGCTGGCGGGAATCTGAAAAGGCGGTGAGTGCGGAGATGGTCATTTCGGTCCTGGAAAAGAATATAGAGAATGCGAAGAAAATCATATTGAATGTGGCCGGGAATATGGAAAAGAAGAAAGAGTGCAATTGTCGAGAATCACTTAAAAATGCGATAATGACGGCGAGAGAATTGATTCCCCCCGATCAGGCGGAAAAACTCCGTCTCATCGTAGGGGACTTTATCTGATCCTGGGAGAGAATTCATGAAGAGAAGAATAACTTTTTTCACCTTATTCATCATCGCCTTATCTTTTTCATGTGCGTCGAATAGCCCAAGAATAAAAGATCAGGCACAGGCAAGGCTCAGCCTCGGAGTGAGTTATCTTCAGCAGGGGAAGAACACACTGGCTTTAAAAGAATTTATCAAGGGAGACAAGCTCAACCCGAACAATCCTGAGATGAAGAATGCCATAGGGTTGACGTACATGCGCATGAGAGATTATGCAATGGGAGAAGAATATCTGAAGAAAGCTGTGTCTTTGAAAAAAGATTTTTCAGAAGCATACAATAACCTGGGACTTCTTTACAGCACTATTGGGAGGAACGAAGAGGCTATTGCAAATTACAAAAAAGCCCTCGAAAATGTCCTCTACTCAACCCCGGAAAGGGCTCTCAACAACCTGGGTATTGAATACGAGAAGAAGGGATTTATGGGAAAGGCGAAAAACGCCTACCTGCGGTCAATGGAAATTTCTCCAACCTTTCCCCTTCCTCCCTACAACCTGGGGAGGGTCTTGTTTCTGGAGGGAAATACTGAGAGGGCAATCTTTCATTTCAGGAAGGCTATCTCGTTGAATCCCGGGTACGTATCTGCTTATTTTCAACTTGGCAAAGCCTTTCTGAAAATAAAAGATTACAAGGAGGCACTGGTGAATTTCAAAATGGTAGAAAGGATGAGCAGAACCGTGGAAGTGAAAGAGATGGCGAGAGAATATATCGAACTAATTGAAAAGTAAGGAGGTCAGGAGCTTTGCCCTGGAATGAGATGAAAGAAGCGAGGGAAAGGAAAGGACTTACAATCTTGGAGGTCTCCCTCGAGTTGAAGATCAGCAAGGCC
>CAZPLX010000057.1:0-8216 GCA_964587345.1 uncultured bacterium | reverse complement strand
GGCGCCCCGCTGGGGGAGACAGGGCATAAATCCTAGCGGCCGAAAAGTGGTTTCCCTTTACGGTGCGAGGTCGCCTCGGGGGAGCCGTGTCCTTCGCAGGTTAGGAAGAAGATAAGCCACTTCTTTTAAGGAAGGTGCTCATCTTCTTTTACAGTGCTCTATCTTACTTTAGACCTCCCCGAGCAAGGGCGCAAAGACGAGAGATACAACCGCCATCAGCTTGATGAGAATGTTCATTGAGGGACCTGATGTATCCTTGAAGGGATCGCCCACCGTGTCGCCCACTACGGCAGCTTTGTGGGCATCAGAACCCTTCCCGCCATGGTTGCCTTCTTCTATATATTTTTTCGCGTTATCCCAGGCTCCTCCCCCGTTGGACATCATGATCCCCAGGAGAACTCCGCAGACTGTTGCACCTGCGAGAAACCCTCCAAGGGCTTCTGCCCCGATTCCGAATCCCACAATAAGAGGAGCGGCAAGAGCGATAACTCCCGGAGCGATCATCTCCTTGAGAGCCCCGTTTGTCACTATTGAAATGCACTTGTCGATCTCCGGTTCCGCCTTTCCTTCGAGAAGGCCCGTGATTTCCCGGAACTGCCTCCTGATCTCCACAACCATTTTCCCGGCGGCCCTGCCCACGGCTTCCATGGTTAAGGCCGCGATCAGGAAGGGCATCATGGCACCCAGGAGAAGTCCTATGATGGTCGTCGAACTCGTCAAGTCAATCTTTTCGAGTCCCACCGTGTGCTGGTAGGCAGAGAAAAGTGCAAGAGCGGTAAGAGCTGCCGAACCAATCGCGAAGCCTTTTCCGATCGCCGCCGTGGTGTTCCCGAGAGCATCCAACCGATCGGTAATCTTCCTTATTTCAGGGCCTGCCCCGCTCATTTCAGCGATTCCTCCCGCGTTGTCCGCAATGGGGCCGTAAGAGTCTGTTGACATAACGATTCCGATCGTCGCAAGCATACCCACCCCCGCGAGTGCGATGCCGTAGAGGCCGCTAGCCTTGTGGGCCACGAATATGGCCAGGGCAATCGTTAAGAGGGGAAGGATGGTGCTCTTGAAACCAACGGCAAGTCCCGTGATGATGTTTGTCGCGGGGCCAGACTCACTCGCTTCCGCGATCTTTCTTATTGGAGCCATTGAGGTGTAATACTCACTCTCCACTCCGATGAGGATACCGCAGATTAGTCCTGAGATAATGGCCCAGAAGGGTCCAAGAGTTCCCGTTATGGCGTAGACAATTATCAGCGCGCCAAAGATGAAGACTACCCCGCTCACGTAAGTGGCGTTTCTAAGGGCCGTCTGGGGTTCCATCTTTTTGAGCACGTTCATTGAATATACACCTACGATGGATGACACCAGGCCCACTCCAATGATGATGATGGGGAGAGCCATATAGCGTGTGGGATCGGCCATCCCAGCGGCAATTGCTATCGCGGCGATCACCGAACCCACGTAGGATTCGAAGAGGTCAGCCCCCATTCCGGCCGTATCACCCACGTTGTCCCCTACGTTGTCAGCGATCACCCCCGGGTTCCTGGGATCATCCTCGGGGATTCCCGCTTCAACCTTCCCCACAAGGTCGGCACCCACATCTGCGCTCTTCGTGTAGATCCCTCCACCCACACGTGCGAAGAGGGCAATGCTCGATGCCCCCATGGCGAAACCGTTGATGATCAAGGGAGCATGAGTGGGATCACTCTTCAAAGCGATGAACCAGACTCCGAGGCCGATGACGCCTAAAGATGCCACGGTGAGGCCCATCACCGATCCCCCCAGAAAGGCGATGAAGAGAGCCAGAGGCGCTCCGCCATCTTTTGCTCCCTGACAGGTGCGGTTGCTCGTGCGGGTTGCCGCTACCATGCCAAACCAACCCGCTCCCATGGAGCATAATGCCCCTGAGAGATAGGCGACTCCCGTCCATAGGCTCAGGGTCTTCGCAAGGGCAATGAACACAACTACCATGAACCCGGCAATGATTGTGTACTCCCTCCGTAAAAATACCATCGCTCCCTGGTGGATCTTTTCGGCGATGTTTACCATTTTCTCGTCACCCGGGTCGTATTTTTTCATGGCGTTGAAGTTCTTCACCGCAATCACCATTCCTGCCAGCCCGAGTAGGGGAACTAAAAAAAGTAATGCCTGCATTTCACACTCCTCCAACCATTATTTCTTCCAGGAAATAACCTGTAATGTTATCGATAAATCTGAAGTAAACTAGAATTTGTTATAACGAGAAGCCCTTGTTTGTCAAGTGGAAATAAAAATACACCGTTTTAAAACATGAGGATTTCCCTCCTCCAGGTGAGGAGAAGTGAGGGAGAAAAAATATGGCGGAGGGGGTGGGATTCGAACCCACGTGGCGGCTGTTAACCGCCAAGTCGATTTCGAGTCGACCCCGTTACGACCTGGCTTCGGTACCCCTCCGTGGAAATCAAAAATATGTAAGAGAAAGTTGTGTAATTTAGTGTGAAATTTTATAGTGTTTTGCTTTTTCTCCTTGACAGGAAAATTTGTATTTCATTATATATGAATTAACTCTTTTAAGAAAGGGAGCAAAGATGCGAGGGATAACGCGAAGGAATACACGGCAGCGCGCAGTGATTCTCAAGATCCTCAGACGGTCTCGCAGCCATCCCGGGGCAGAAGAGATTTACAGGGAGGCAAGGAAAGCGATCCCGAACATAAGTCTCGGAACCGTCTATCGGAACTTGAACATACTGAAACAGCAGAGGAAGATCTCTGAAGTCAAGAGCGAGTTTCACACGGGGTCACTGTATGATGGCACCGTGGGAAGCCACAGCCATTTCCAGTGCGAAAAGTGCGGCCATTTAGAGGACATCATGACCCTTGACGAAGAGAAGCTGATTATCGAGAGCGACATGAAAGAGAGAGGAGAGGTTACCTCGATCCAAATTGTATTCCTGGGAAGATGTAGAAAATGCCTGGAAAAGAGGGCAGCCTCCCACTCCTCACACTGACCCCTGTCTTTCAGACTTTCCCGGGAAACGGTTCGTTAACAGTCGGGTAGACGTGAATAAAACATTTAGAATCCTTCCTCCCCCTTTTCCCCCGGGAGATAAATGCCCCCCACACGGACGATGGAAAAAATGAAAAACAGATTGACACTGATTTCATTTATACTATAACAGTAAGCGATATACATGGTCCGGTGCCATTATGACAACGTCAGCCATAAAGTTCTCGAAGGATCATCTCTGGGCAGTAGATTCAGGGGATTCGGTGAAAATCGGAATCACAGAGTACTTTCAAGACACCCTTGGCGAAGTCATCGAAGTTTCTCTCCCGGAGGCCGATATTTACATCGATGCGGGCGACACCCTCGCGGAGATAGAGTCAGATGGCATCACAACGGAACTCATATCGCCCCTCTCGGGCTCTATCATGAATGTGAATGAACGGGTCTTCGACGATCCCGAGATCATAAATGTAGACCCTTACGGCCGCGGATGGCTCGTGGAAATCGAGCCGTCGGTGCCCCTTGAAATTGAATCACTGATGGATGAAGAGGAGTATGAAGACTTCATAGAACAATAGTCGGAGGCTGGATGGTCGATTCTCCCCGTAGTGGTAGTGTCGGTCGTAGAAGTTTTTTAAATACTCTGATCACTTTTTTCCTCTTCCTTACGAGCATGGTTGTTCTCTATCCGCTTTTATCCTTCATCTGGCCTGGTAAGGAAGCAGGAAAGGATGAAGGCCCTCTCAACATTCCTCTTGACGAGATACCTGGCAACGGCTCCAAAATTTTCCCTTACAGGGATGGGAAAGTCATTGTGATAAGGTCGGGAAAGCGGGTGATCGCACTTTCGGGAGTGTGCACTCACATGGCCTGCCTCTTGAAATTTAACCCGAAGGGATTCATAGAGTGTCCCTGCCACGGCGGAAAGTTCAACCTCAACGGAACCGTCGTTGCAGGCCCTCCCCCGAAACCTCTCAGAACATTCCCGGCGAGAATTGCGGGGAACAGAATCATCGTAGGAGGGTAAGTCGAACCATGACAGATGAAAAAATAAAGGAGCGGGAGGAGTCTGAGGGAGGAAACAAAGGGAAAGAGAAGGCTTACAGGGACATGGTGAACCTGGCTTCCCTCTCAGGGTTCCTCTACGGCGCTCTGGATGACCGCCTCGACCTCGATGAAGGGTTCAGGAAACAGCTCGACGCTCCCGCACCGAGGTACCGCACCTCTCTTGAAAATAACTTTTTTGCCTGCCTGGGGGGGATTTCCCTCCTTCTCATCCTTTTCGAAGTCATCACCGGTGTTCTTCTGCTTTTCTACTACAGACCCACTCCGGCGGAGGCATACAGAAGCGTAATAGAAATCACGAACCGGGTTCCCTACGGCTGGCTTGTCAGGGGAATCCATGTGTGGGGGTCAGAGCTTCTCATCGCGTGCGTAATGCTTCACATGCTCCGGGTCTTTTTAACAGGGGCATACAAATCTCCTCGAGAATTTACCTGGGTCTCAGGAGCCGGACTTCTCTTTCTCACATTTTTCCTTGGCTTCACGGGGAGTCTCCTTCCATGGAACCAGAATTCCTTCTGGGCGACCACAACGGGAACGGAGATCTTCTCGAGAATCCCTTTCATCGGAGACATGGTGAAAACCTTTGTGAGGGGCGGACAGGAAGTGGGCACACATACACTGACCCGATTTTTTGCCGCTCATGTATTGGTGCTTCCCGCGATTCTCGTTATTTTCCTTGCGGTTCACTTTTTGATGATCAGGCGGCTCGGGATATCCGAACCTCTGTAAAGTGGAAAAAATGAAAAAAAAGGGGCCCATGGCACATAAATATTTGAAGTACGGGGAGGAACCCTTCTATCCTGACCACATCCTGCGCCAGGCGATTCAGCTCACTCTGATCCTCGCAATTCTCCTTTTTCTTGCCTCATTTTTCCCTCCTCCTCATCTCCCGAAGGCAGACCCTTACACGGTACCTGAGGCGATGAGGACACAATGATACCTCATTCCGGCAAAGCAGTTTCTTCTCCTCCTGGACAAGAGCAGTTTTTTGGGAAGCTGGGCCCCGAAGATGATTGGCGTTCTCTTCCAGGGAGCGGGTGCCCTCTTTCTCCTTTTTCTCCCCTTTCTTGACAAGAATCCATCTCCTGATCCGAAAAAGAGACCCTATGCAATGAGGGTCGGGATCACCGTTCTCATGTTCACCACATTTCTTACCCTCTGGGGTTTCCTCTCATGAGGACAGCAATGGGTATACTTTCCCTTCTCGCCGCCATTCTCTTTACCCTGCTCTTCACTCCCTCACCTTTTGCCCAGGTAGAGAATTCAAATAGCTGCTACGTCTGTCATATCCAGCTTGGGGGGAGGATGAGAATTTCAGCCCAGGGTTGGGAGCAAAGCGTCCACAAAGAGGCTGGCATCACATGCGAACGCTGCCATGGTGGCAACCCCTCTCTCTTCTCGGAAGAATCGATGGGAAAAAAGTACGGGTTCAAGGGGAAGCCGGAGCGCGCAGAGATACCCCCTTTATGCGGCGGCTGCCACTCTGACATAGCGATGATGAAACAGTACAATATCAGAACAGACCAATACGCGGAGTACAAGACGTCCCAGCACGGGATTCTCCTTTCCCGGGGAGACAGAAAAGTGGCCACATGCATCGACTGCCACGGGACCCACAAAATCGTGCGGGTGAGAGATCCTAACTCCCCTGTCTTCCACACCAACGTTCCCGGCACATGCAATAAATGCCACGGAGATTCCACTCTCATGGAGAAATACAGCATTGCGAGTAATCAGTACGACCTCTACAGAAAGGGAACTCACGGAAAAATCCTCTTCGGAGAGATGAAGGGTAAAAACCCGATGCTCGCTCCGAACTGCGCCACATGTCACGGTATTCATGGGGCGCAGCCTCCGGGGATAGACGAGGTGGTCAACGTATGCGGGCACTGTCACCAGGATGTCTACAAAAGTTTTAAGGCAGGGCCCCACGGAGAAGCCGTCAAAGAGGCGGGAGAGCCTCAGTGTGTGGACTGCCACGGAAACCACATGAATCGGAACTATGGACTTACCATGTTTGAAGGAGAAGGGCATGGCCGCTGTGGATTCTGCCACGAAAAGGGGACCAGGGAATATGAAAAAGGGCAGGCGATCAAAGATATCCTCTCTGACATCCATAACCGTATGGAGAAATTGAAACAACGAGTGGAACAGGAGAAACAATCTGGCATGGATGTGACGAAATTGACCGATGCCCTGTCAAAAATTCGGACACACTACGTTGAAATGATCCCGAAAACACATGGTGTAGACCCCGAACTCCTCTCCCCCTACGCAAGGGAAGTGGAAGACCAGATGCATATTGCCAGGAAAGAGCTGAACAAAATAAGAAATCTCAAAAAAAGAAGAATGAGACATGCAGGGGTGGGAATCACACTCCTCCTTATTCTCGCGGGCCTCTTTGTTGTAAAACTGAAGTCCGTGAGAGGGAAAAAATGATATTCCCGCAGTGACCGGGAGGTTTCTCCCCTAAAAAAGAGCGAGTGAGAGGCAGGTGTGAGATGAAGAAAGGGAACAGAGAGGGAAAAGAGAAAAGAGGGGAGAGGAAGAGACATCCCATACTAGAAGCATTCGGGATGCACGTCCCTGAGGACAGGGGAGACAGACTTCACATTCGACCCCGATTTTTCAAGTTTCTCGGATTTCTCGGCGTCCTCCTTCTCATATCGATGATCGGAATTTTCGAATTTTCCACGAGTCCCTATTTCTGCAGTTCCTGCCACATCATGAAGCCCTATTATAATGCGTGGAAGACATCAAGACACAATAACGTTCCCTGCGTGGAGTGTCACTACCCACCGGAACTCAGAGAAAAATTATGGCTGAAATTTCAGGCAACCTCCCAGATCGTAAAATATGTAACCCGCACATACAGTTCCAAGCCCTATGCAGAAATAAGCGACGCCTCCTGCCTGCGGAAGGGATGCCACGAAAAGAGGCTTCTCGAAGGAAAAGTGACCTTCAAGCGGGGGATTAAATTCGATCACAAGCCCCACCTGACCCAGGAGAGGAGAGGGAAAAAACTCCGATGCACTTCCTGCCACAGCCAGATCGTGGTAGGAAACCACATGGAAGTAACTGAATCTACCTGCTTCCTCTGTCACTTCAAAGGAATGGTGTCGGGAAGAAAAGAACTTCCCATAGGAGGATGCCCCTCCTGCCACACCGCTCCGGAAGGGGATATCAAATTCGAAGGGATCAGCTTCAACCACAAGGATTTTGTGGGTAATCGCCATGTGGCCTGTCAGAACTGCCACCTCGACGCCATACAGGGGAAGGGGGAAGCTCCTAAAGAGCGGTGTTTCGACTGTCACAACGATGAAGAGAGGCTCTCAAGATACAATGACACGACCTTTATCCACAACAACCATGTGACCGAACACAAGATAGAGTGCACGCGCTGCCATTTCAAAATTACCCACAAGGTCCGCACGGCCGTAGCGCCGCTTCAGTATGACTGTTCCATCTGCCATGAAAACAAACACAACGCCACAAAACAGATGTACGCGGGAACAGGTGCAAAGGGAGTGTCCCGAATGCCCTCAGTGATGTTCCTGTCACAGGTAGACTGCATAGGATGTCATAAAATACCGGAGTCCTCTCAAGGAGATTCAGAATTTACAGGACAAACCTACAAAGCTTCCGAAGCAGCCTGTATCGGCTGCCACGGAGATGATTTCCAGGGGATACTGGATGAGTGGAAAGAAGCCGTGAAAGAAGGCCTCGAAGACACGGAACCGATCCTTAAGAAAACCTCAGCTATGGCAAAAAAGATAAAGACCAGAAGTAGAGATTTCAGGGAGGGAATTCTCCGATTAAACAGGGCTCGCTATAACTTCAGGTTTGTGAAGCTCGGGAACGGTTTTCACAACAGCGATTATGCCATGGCAATCCTGGACAAGATCAGGGAAGATCTGAAAGAGGCGACCACATTCTTCAAGAAGCTGGAGAAGAAATAGAGAAGTTCAGAGTTCCGAGATCAGCGTTCAGAGATAACTCGGAACCCTAAACGCGAAACACGAAACAACCATCTTTCAAATATGCCAGTTTCAATCAAAACACGTTTCACTAACCAGATGTTTCAACCAAAAGATGTTTCAAGAAAACCGGGTTTTATTAGGAATTCTGAATCAGGAATTCGGAACACCCCAGTTTAGTTCACTGTTTCCTC
>CAZPLX010000056.1:0-8220 GCA_964587345.1 uncultured bacterium | reverse complement strand
TATTTTCAAGAGTGCACTCCTCTTTTCAAAAACCGAAGGAATCCTTCCCGCGCCAGAATCTGCTCATGCGGTGAAGTGTGCCATCGACTGTGCATTGAGTGCAGATAAGGAGGGTACTGAAAAATCGATTCTCTTCAATTTGAGTGGACATGGATTTTTCGATCTTGCGGCTTATGACGATTTCCTTTCTGGAAATCTTGTAGACTATGAATATCCTGAGGACAAAGTGAAGGAGGCTCTGAGTAAACTCCCCCCTGTGAAGTTCTAATGGAAGGAGAAGGTCATGTTCAGGGTGAAGATATGTGGAATCACAACTCTTACCGATCTTGAACTGGCCTTTCGCCTTGGAGCCGATGCGGTAGGGTTTAACTTTTACAGGGTGAGCAGGAGATATCTTGATCCCTCCCGGTGCAGGGAAATTATCAGGGAATTCTTCGGGGAGATGACCTTCATCGGTGTCTTCGTAAACGAAGATGCGGAGGTTATAAACGAGATAGCCGAATATACAGGAATCGACGGGGTCCAGCTCTCAGGGGACGAGAGTAGGGATCTGACACAGGCTGTTGAGAAAGAAACAATAAAGGTTGTGAGGCCGCTCACACCTGCGCATGTGAGGAGAGCAGGGGAATACCCCTCTGACTGGATCATGTTCGACACCTTCCATCCCTCTCTGTATGGAGGTTCCGGAAAGAGGTTCAGTCATGAACTACTTCTAGAGGACCAACTTGACAGGCCCTTTCTCATTGCGGGAGGGCTAAACGGGGAAAATGTCAAAGATGTGATTAGGAGAGTGAAGCCTTACGGAGTTGACGTTGCGAGCGGAGTAGAGGACGATAAAGGGATGAAGGATCCCGAAAAAATGGAGAAGTTCATCAAAGAGAGCAGGGAGGCATTTTCGATTGAGAAAAGGAGTGAGGAGTAAACGTCCTGATCAGAACGGCTATTTTGGGTCATTCGGGGGGCGCTACGTAGCGGAAACACTTCTCCCTGGCCTGAAAGATCTGGAGAAATCTTTTTATAAAGGGATCAAGGATAGCGCGTTCCGGGATAGTGTAAAAAAAATGATGGAGGATTACGGGGGGAGGCCCACTCCCCTCTACCTTGCACCTGCCCTTACTTCCCTCTCCGGGGGTGTGAAAATTTATCTGAAAAGGGAAGATCTCTGCCATACGGGTGCTCATAAGATAAACAACACGATCGGCCAGGGTCTTCTTGCGCAAAAGATGGGGAAGAAGAGAGTGATAGCGGAAACAGGGGCGGGGCAGCACGGTGTGGCAACCGCAACCATATGCGCGAAGCTTGGACTTGCCTGTGACGTGTACATGGGAGAGGAGGACATAAAGAGACAGGCACCCAATGTGTACAGAATGGAACTTCTCGGCGCAAGGGTTATCCCCGTACATTCCGGATCCAGGACTTTGAAAGATGCGATGAATGAGGCGATCCGGGACTGGGTAACAAATGTAAAGAACACATATTATATGATTGGCTCCACGGCAGGTCCTCACCCCTATCCCTGGATGGTGCGCTATTTTCAGTCCGTAATAGGGAGGGAAGCGAGAGTACAGATACTCAAGAAGGAGGGAAAACTACCCGATTATCTCGTCGCCTGTGTGGGAGGGGGGAGCAACTCCCTGGGACTCTTTTCTCCTTTTCTGGATGACAAAGGAGTGAAGATGTATGGAGTCGAAGCCGCGGGGAAAGGGACGACCACACCTTACCACGCGGCAACTCTTACGAAAGGGAGGGTGGGTGTGCTTCACGGGAGCATGTCTTACGTGCTGATGGACAAAGATGGACAGATAAGGGAAGCTCATTCAGTTTCTGCGGGTCTTGATTATCCAGGAGTGGGACCTGAACATTCCTATCTCAAAGAGAGCGGACGGGTTGCGTACGCTTCTGTTACGGACCGGAATGCCCTCAAGGCATTTCATCTTCTCGCAAAAAAGGAGGGGATCCTCCCGGCCCTTGAATCGTCCCACGCTCTTGCTTTTGCCATGAAACTCGCAAAAAAAATGAAGAAAGGGTCCTCCATTGTCGTCAACCTTTCCGGAAGGGGAGACAAGGATATGGCCACGGTTATGGAGAGGGATTAAGATGGGGAGAATACAGGCAACCTTCGACGAACTGGGGCAAAGAGAGGAGAAGGCCCTCGTAATATATTTAACTGCAGGTGATCCAGACATGGAAACGTCTCTAGAATTGTTCGCCTGTGCGGCTCTGTCGGGAGCTGATATACTTGAAGTGGGGATTCCTTTTTCCGACCCCATGGCTGATGGTCCGGTTATTCAGAGGGCTTTCAAACGCGCTCTTGAAAAGGGGGCAACGGTAAAAAAAGCTCTCTCTATGGTGAAAAAACTGAGGAGTTTAGTGGAAACCCCTGTGGTACTCTTTGGGTATCTGAACCCTCTTCTCGCTTACGGTGTAGATAAATTTTTCAAGGATGCAAAAGTGGCGGGGGCGGACGGAGTGCTGATTGTCGATCTTCCGTGGGAAGAATGGGCTCCCTACAGAAGGGAGGCGGTAAAGCAAGGCCTCGAATGGGTAGGCCTCGTGGCCCCTACATCAGGTAAGGAAAGAGTAAAAAATATTACCCGGGAATCTTCCGGTTTTGTGTATGTAATCTCAGTTACGGGGATTACCGGGGCACGATCGACCCTTCCCCTCATGTACAAGAAGATGGTGAAGAGCGTGAGAGAGAGTAGAAATATTCCGGTTGTTGTCGGTTTTGGAATATCTACACCCGAGATGGCCGCACATGTGTCCAGATCGTGCGATGGTGTCGTAATAGGAAGCGCGTGTGTAAGGATGATCGAGGATTCTGGGAACAAAAGGGAGGCCCTTCTCAGGAAGCTGTCGGGATTCATCGAAAATACAAAAACGAGGTTGATGAATGGGGATTTTCAGAAAGGGTAAATCGAGGAACGAGGGAAAGAGGGTAAGGGTTCCCGAAAACCTCTGGATTAAATGCAAAAAATGCTTCGAAATTATTTACAGGAAAGAGGTGGAAAGGAACCTCAAGGTATGCCCGAAATGTACATACCATTTCAGGATTACTGTTGATGAACGTATCGATAGCCTTATCGAAAAGGGAACATTTCAGGAGTTTGCAGGGGGAATGGAATCGATCGATATTCTCGGATTTGTAGATACGAAAAAGTACACGGACAGGCTGGTTGAGTCAAAGAACAAGTCAGGAAAGAAAGAGGCAGTAGTTACCGGCGTGGGATCTCTTTTTGATATCGAAGTGGTCCTCGCTGTCTTTGATTTTTCATTTCTTGGAGGGTCGATGGGGTGTGTTGTGGGTGAGAAGGTAACCCTCGCGATCGAAGAGGCTACTCGAAGGGGAATCCCTCTCATCATCGTAAGCGCCTCGGGAGGTGCGAGGATGCAGGAAGGGACCCTCTCCCTCATGCAGATGGCAAAGACATGCGCAGCGCTGAACAGGTTTCAGAAGAAAAATCTTCCCTACATCAGCATCCTCACAGATCCTACAACCGGTGGAGTCGCAGCGAGTTTTGCCATGCTGGGAGATATTATCATCTCCGAACCGGGCGCTTTGATCGGGTTTGCGGGACCTCGGGTGATTGAACAGACAATAAAACAGACCTTGCCGGAAGGTTTTCAGAGAGCCGAGTTTCTCCTTGAGCATGGAACAATCGACGCGATCATTGATCGAACCCGGATAAAACAGACAGTCTATGAGATTTTAACCTACCTTCTTCCCTCGAAGATAGCTGATGAGGGGTGAGGGAATCTTCCGCTGACATGATATGGGGGGGTCCTTTGGTGCAATAAAACCGGGTCTTACAAGGATCCGGCTTCTCTTGAGCTATCTGGGAAACCCTCAAAATTCCTTCTCTACCCTCCAGGTTACAGGGTCGAATGGAAAAGGTTCCGTTTCAGCATTTCTCAATCATATTTTTATTGAATGCGGTTTCAAAACGGGTCTTTTCACTTCTCCTCACATACTCTATCCCGAAGAGAGAATTCTTGTAGATAACGAATGTTTTCAAGGTGAAGTGAAAGAAGCGCTTGAAGATCTGCGAAAGGGTTTCACAAGAAAATTCGGGAATCACATCGCAGGGAGGCCGACATATTTTGAATTGATGGCGGCTCTGGCTTTTGCCCATTTCAAAGCCATGGGAGTTGAGGTAGCAGTGGGAGAAACGGGTCTTGGCGGAAGGCTCGATGCCGTGTCTTCGGCAAATCCCCGCGGCATGGTTCTCACGAGTATATCCAGGGATCATACCGAATTTCTCGGGAATTCCCTTGAAGAGATTCTCCTTGAAAAAATTGGAGGGCCGGGGGGAAATTTTCTTGTTTCATCGAGAATTCCTCAATACCTGACAAGGCTTGCAGAATATGTATGCGAAAAAAATGGCTCAGAACTCTTCGTGTGCGGCAGAGATTTTTTCTACGAAAACCTTGAAGAGGGGTATTTTCATTTTTATTCTTCCTTTATTTCTATGGAAAGAGTGTTCATCACCATGAAAGGGGATTTTCAAAAGGGGAACGCCGCGTGCGCCATCCGCGGTGCTATTGAATTGGGGAAACATCTCACCATCCCGGAAAAAATGATAAAGTCGGCAGTTTCAAAGGGACTTAGATCTGCTACAATTTCCGGGAGATTCCAGACTGTGAAAAAAAACCCCCATGTTATTCTCGACGTAGGGCACAATCCATCTGCGGGGCAGGTTCTTAATCATGAAATATCTCAGCTGGCAGGGGAGATAAAAAAGCGCATTGCCTGTGTGTTTACCATGAAGAAAAACAGGGAAGTATATCCATTTTTAAAGTCTCTCGGAAATATTACAGACAAATTTATTTATTACCAGGGGGGGGAAGATGCTCATAGTCCAGAATCACTTTGCCGGGACCACTGGATGGGTACTCCTCAGATAGAGACGGCGAAAAATTTACATGAAGCCCTTTCTCTTGCGAAACGGTATTGCGGGAAGGGGGGTATCATTCTCTTGACAGGCTCCTTTACCGTTGCGGAAGATTATTTTATTCGGGAGCGGTGTGAGAGTGGCTAGGACACTCTTCAATAAAACGGGAACTTTATTTTTACTTGTCATCTTTCTTACCATTTTGTCTCCCCGGGCTCATTCACTTACGATCCCTTCGGATGCGATAAGAGGAGGGTTTATCAACCTGGGTGCAGAGAAGATAACCCTATCAAAGAAGGAAGGGATTCTTGTGGCCTCAGGGGATGTACATCTTACCTATGAAGGAAGATCCATCCAGGCGGGGAAACTTGTTTACCATTACCAGCAGGGAATTCTTGAAATTTCAGATGGAGTAAAACTTAATGACGGAGAGGTTGAGTTTTCCTTTTCCAGGGTCGTAGTGCATATCAATGAGAAGCGGTCACTCTTTTTCGACGGCTTTATCTATGTGAAAAAGGAACATCTATTTGTTACGGCGAAAAAATTCGAGGAGGTTTCAAAGGACCGCTTCAACGTGTGGGATGCCCGTTTTACCACATGTGACTCATGCGATATCCCTGACTGGAGAATCAGGATAAAAAAGGGAAAACTCACATTGGGAGGGTATGCTACCGGTTCTAGCATCTTCCTCGACATCAAGAACCGTTCTTATATATGGCTTCCTTACGCATTTTTCCCGGCGAAGACAGAGAGAGAGTCAGGTATCCTTGTTCCCAAACTTACATCGAGTGCCACGAAGGGGACTCGTTTACAAGTTCCCCTCTATTTTGTGACCTCCACATATTCTGATCTTACCCTTACCTTCGATTACATGTCGAAACGGGGACTGAAACCTGAGGGGGATTTCCGATACAGGCTCACAGAATTATCAAAAGGAGTGTTAAGCGGGGCCTATATAAATGACAAAAAATTTAAAGATAAACGCTTTCGCCTGCGCCATGAGAGCAACGTCACAGGCTCTTTTCCGTTTTTTGCCACAACCTCTATAGATTACTCATCCGACAAAGACTACTTCGTTGATTTTGAAGATGACATCTTATTGAGGACCGCACGGCAGGTGTTCAGTGACCTATCAGCAGGATACGAAGGAAAGAGATATGTTTTCAATGTTTCAGGAACCTATATTCGCGACATCCAGGAGGTATTGCCTGATAGAACAGCTGTTCAAATAGTTCCCGCGTTGGTTCTCCAATTTAAGGAAAACAAGCTTTTTTCACATCTGTATTCGTCAGGGGAACTTGACGCTAAAAACTTTTACACATCGAGGGATGGTTCCAATCATAAAGGTATTGGGACTCTATCACTCTCCCTCCCCATCCCCTTCTGGGATTCACTTTTGTTTCTCGGGAGGAGCGATTTTATCGACAATTTCTATTTTTATGAGAGGAGAATAAAAACCGGCAGAGGGGCAAAAAACTTTATTTACTGGGACATGAAGGGAACGTTGAAGACAGCCCTTGTGAGACAGTATCCATCAGGAGTGAATAAGCTTATCCACAGGGTAGAGCCCTATTTTACTCTCCAGCAGACAAAGCGGATATACGGGAAATCTCCCGTAAACTTTGAGGCGATCGATAGGGCGCCCGATAAGACGAGGATGATCGTGGGAATAGGAAATTTTCTTCACACCGTGGATAAAGACGGAACCGCCGTGGAAACAGGAGAGGTTCAGGTAAAATATTCTTTTGATCTTCACCGGAACGTAGGAAAGAGCTCAAATCTCCTGGATCCTTTCTCTGATTACTTCCGTAGTTTCCAGGACCAGATTGATATCGCAGTTGACGGGACTCTTTCTGAAGATCTCAGGTCAGACCTATACCTTGATGGTTTTTTGAATATGGGGGCATACTGGAAAATAAACATGGAAGGGTTTTACGACACGAAACGGGGCAGAGTTGACAAGTTTTCACTTGGCGCAAAGTATGATAATAAGAAAGAGAGTTACATATCTGCTTCACTCCGCCACACCAGGACTCTGGCAACAGATCTGAATGTGAATTACAACCACCGACTATTCCGGTGGCTACGTTTGAAGGGATGGGTGAACTATTCTCTTAAGGACAGCGTAGTGATCGAAAATACATCTTTTTTCGAGTTTATTCCGAAAAGCGAATGTTGGAGTGCTTCATTCGGAGTAAGCAGAAAGACCCGTCCCGCCGAGACGGTCTATTCCCTGTACTTTTCATTGAGGGGACTCGGGTCAATAGGGAGGTAACGGTTAAATGAAAGGGTTGATACTCAGCGGTGGAAAAGGGACAAGGCTCAGGCCTCTCACTTACACGAGTGCCAAGCAGCTCATTCCTGTGGCAAATACTCCTGTTCTCATGTACTGCCTCAAGGACATGCGAGAAGCCGGGATTATCGAAGTGGGGATTGTCGTGGGAGATACCAAAAAAGAGATCATGGAAGCAGTGGGAGACGGGACGCGCTTTGGGTTGAAGGTGACATACATCGAACAGGATGCGCCTCTCGGGCTTGCCCATGCTGTTCTCATATCGGAAGACTTCGTTAAAAAGGACAGGTTTGTGATGATGTTAGGGGACAATCTGATCATGGATGGGATCAGACGCTTCGTGAAAAGCTTCAAAGAAGGTTTGGCGAATAGTCACATTCTCCTGGCAAAAGTGGAAAATCCAAACCAGTTTGGTGTGGCAGTGCTCGAGGGGGAAAAGGTGGTTGAACTTGTGGAAAAGCCCAGGGAGTTCATTTCAGACCTTGCGCTTGTGGGGGTCTATCTTTTCGATCAGAATATATTCAACGCAGCAAGGCATATCGAACCTTCGTTCAGGGGAGAGCTCGAGATCACCGATGCGATCAGCTGGCTCATTAAAAACGGTTATTCTGTGTCCCACCATATAGTTTCGGGATGGTGGAAGGATACGGGGAAACTCGAGGATATACTCGAAGCGAATCGACTCATTCTCGACCAATTCGAGACCCTGGTGGAAGGAGATGTAGACGGCTCTTCTTCTCTAGAGAACAAGGTAATTGTGAATAAGGGGGTCAAGATCGTCTCGAGTCATGTGAGAGGCCCCGCGATTATCGGAGAGGACACTCTTATAGAGAATTCATACATAGGCCCATTCACGGCTATTGGCGAAAACTGCAGAATCCATGGGGTTGAGCTTGAGCACAGTATAGTGATGGAAGGGTGCGAAATTTATGATACGGGAATTAGGATCTCTGACTCTCTCCTTGGACGTAAAGTGAAGATCGGAAACACTACTTCATTTCCCAAGCAAATTCAGATTATGGCAGGGGAGCGCGC
>CAZPLX010000055.1:0-8240 GCA_964587345.1 uncultured bacterium | reverse complement strand
GCACATCGATCTGATCCTTGATCTGTGCGATCGCATGATGGGCCAGACCAGCTGTCCGTTAGCCGATGCGACAGGGATGCCCGCACGTGCCTTTATAGAAAAAGTCAGATAAGAATTCGAGTACCACTTAGAGCATAAGAAGTGTCTCGACAACGGGATATCAATATGAAACGAAACTCGACGAAACAAAAAAACAGGTCCGACGTCCTACGTCCGACGAAACCCTGGACCTGGGAACTGTCTGTTTAGCCGGAGCGATTGATGTCTGAGTTAACGATTGACGGTCAGAAGATAGAGGTGGAGAGAGGGACGACGATACTCCAGGCAGCCCAGCGCCTCGGGATTAAGATCCCCCACTACTGCTACCATCCCCGCCTTTCCATTGCGGGGAACTGCAGGATGTGCCTCGTGGAGGTGGAGAAAGTACCGAAGCTTCAGACATCCTGTTCCACCGTTTGCCAGGAGGGGATGGTGGTCCATACAGATACGGAAAGGGTGAAGAAAGCGGTGACGGGAGTCCTTGAGTTTCTCCTCCTGAACCATCCTGTGGACTGCCCCGTGTGCGACCAGGCGGGAGAGTGTGGTCTTCAAAACTACTATATGGATTACGGCCTCCACGAAAGCCGCTTTGCCCTTGAGGACAAGGTACACAAGGAGAAGGCAAAATATATAGGCGGGCTCATTATGCTCGATTCGGAACGGTGCATCCTCTGCACACGCTGCATCCGATTCCTTAGGGAGGTTGTGGGCACCGACGAATTGAATATTTTCGGACGGGGTGCCCGCTCCCATATCGACATCTATCCGGGAAAACCCCTCTCGAACATATATACGGGAAACCTGGCCGATATCTGTCCTGTGGGAGCACTCACGAACAAGGATTTCCGTTTTCAGTGCCGTGTCTGGTTTCTGAAAGGGACTCGGTCGATCTGTCCGGGATGTTCCCGAGGCTGCAACGTGGAGATTTCCTACCGTGAAAAGAAGATTTACAGGATAAAGCCAGCTCTCAACGATGAAGTGAACGGGATCTGGATGTGCGACATCGGGCGGGTTATCTACAAGAATGTAAACGAAAACAGAGTCGAATATCCATACTGGCGCGAGGGAGATGAGAGGATCAGAGGGGAGTGGAACTCTCTTCTCTATACTGCAGCCCAGAGTTTACTGGGGATTATTCGAAAAGATGGCCCCGACAGAGTGGGAGTTATCGCGTCCCCCTCGTTATCCAACGAAGAGCTCTACCTGACGAGGAAACTTGCCCGGGAGGTCATCGGGACGCCCAACCTTGGAATCATGACCAGAGGTAATGGTGATCCATACCATGACGAGCTACTCGTCATGGAAGATAAAAATCCGAACATGAGGGGAGGCCGTGAGCTGGGAATCGGTACTGCCGGGGAATGCCTCGATTTTGAAGGGATCCTCGACGCCGCTCGGGCGGGAGAAATCAAAGGTTTAATCATCATGGGAAGAAACCTGGGTGATCTCGATGCCCCGGCTGTGGAGGAGGTTCTTTCCTGTGTTCCCTACGTGGTCACACTTTCTCCGAACGAGGGGGTTCTCACGGAGAACAGCTCCGTCGTTCTTGCCTCCGCGACATTTGCCGAAAAAGAGGGAAGCTTCACCAATTTTGAGGGGAGGGTGCAGCGATTTTTCCGGGCCTTTCCTCCCGTAAAAGATGTCCGTGAGGAGATATGGATTCTCACGGAACTTGCCCGGAAGATGGGAGCGGCCTGGGACCACAAGAAGGCAGAAAGGATTTTCGAAGAAATGGCGAGGGGAGAGTCATTCTTCTCCGGCCTTAAGTACGGGGTTCTTGGATACTCGGGAATCAAGGTAAGGGAGACAGTGTAGGCAATGGTGCTGGACATCGTCATAATTCTCGTGAAGATCGCGATCATGCTCGCCTTTGTCCTGGGTCTTGTCCCCATTCTTGTGTGGGCGGAGAGGAAGGGCGCGGCTTTCATACAGGACAGGATGGGTCCGGCGAAAGCAGACATCTTTGGAGTGACCCTCGGTGGGCTCTTTCATCCCCTGGCGGATGCGGTGAAGCTTCTCTTCAAAGAGGATTTTGTCCCCGATGAAGCACATTCTGTTTTTTACAAAATGGCGCCTGTATTCGTCATGGCGCCCGTGCTTCTCACATTCGCGGTGATTCCCTTCGGAAGGACCGTAACTCTTTTCGGGAGGCAGGTTCCCCTCCAGGTGGCAGATTTAAACGTGGGGCTCCTCTACGTCTTCGCATTATCCTCCTTAACTGTCTACGGGATCGTCCTCGCCGGGTGGTCGTCGAACAACAAGTTTTCACTCCTCGGAGGTCTTCGGAGCTCCGCACAGATGATCAGCTACGAGGTTTCTCTTGGCCTCTCCATCATCGGCATTCTCATGGTTTTCGGTTCCGTTAAGCTCTCGGACATTGCCGCCGCACAGGGGGAGATGATCTTCGGACTGATCCCCCGGTGGGGAATCGTTGTCCAGCCTCTGGGGTTTATCCTCTTCCTGGTGGCCGTGTTCGCCGAGGCAAACAGGATTCCCTTTGATCTTCCAGAGGGGGAATCGGAGATCGTTGCGGGATTTCACACAGAGTACGGATCCTTCAAGTTCGCCATGTTCTTTCTCGCTGAGTATGTACACATGGTCGTGGCGAGCGGCCTTATCACTACCCTCTTCTTCGGGGGCTGGCAGATCCCATTCCTTTTCGCGGACGGGTTCCACCTGGGGAGCTTGGTTCTTCACCTGCCGGCGGCTCTCGTCGTGGTCATGCAGCTTTTTGCATTCGTAGTGAAGGTCCTCTTTTTCTGCTGGTTCTTCATCTGGGTTCGCTGGACAATTCCCCGTTTTCGCTATGACCAGGTGATGAGACTGGGGTGGAAGGTTCTCCTTCCTCTCGCACTGGCGAATATTTTTATCACGGGAGTGGTTCTTCTCATCATACACGGGGGAGGAGCCTGAAGAGGATGATGACTCAGAGCATGAAAAAACCTGGAGATTCCGAATTCAGAATTCAGAATTCCGAAGGGAAGAGGCAGAGGGGTTGGGAAGGTACCTTAGAGGGAAAAGGCTGAGATGATTGGAATAAAACAGATGAAGAAACCTGAGAAGATGTCTTTCTCCGAGAGGGTCTACCTGGTGGAGATCGTGAAGGGCCTCGGTGTGACGCTGAGCCATTTTGTCTCCAATCTGGCAAATCCCCGAAGGATACCCACAATAGATTATCCAGAGGTAAAAAGGCCAGTTCCCCCCCGTTTTCGGGGACGCCACAGGCTGACGAAGAGGGAAAAGGGGACTCCCAAATGTGTGGCCTGTTTCTGCTGCGCCACGGCCTGCCCGGCCAGGTGCATCACCATAGAAGCGGGAGAACACCCGGACCCGAAGATAGAGAAATACCCTGTGAGGTTCGACATCGATATGCTTCGCTGTGTATTCTGCGGAATGTGTGTAGAGGGGTGCCCTGAGGACGCGATCCGCATGGATACGGGGTGGTACACCCTTCCCGAAAGGGAGAGGAGAGATCTTGTATACACAATCGAGATGCTGCTTTCTGACTGAGGTGTGAAGAAGAATGGAACTCCTACTATTTTCAATATTCTCATCTGTCGCGGTGCTGGGGTCGATCATGGTGATTACCAGGAGAAACCCCATAGCGAGTGCTATGTATCTCATCCTTACGCTCTTCGCAGTAGCGGCCCTCTTCGTACTCAGGAATTCACACTTCATCGCAGTGATCCAGGTGATCGTCTACGCCGGAGCGGTGGTAGTTCTCTTTATCTTCGTAATCATGCTCCTGAATGTGCCGGACACGATGATTCCCCTGCAGAAACCGGCTCTTGTACAGGGACTGGGGATCCTCGCCGCGGGTCTTCTCATGCTCGAGGGAGCCGTGGCGGGAGGGAAACAGAATCTGGCAGGGGCTAAGATTACGGATGTGGGAAGTGTTGAGGCGGTGGGAAAAGCTCTTTTCACCCGTTACCTTTTTCCCTTTGAAATCACTTCGGTTTTGCTTTTATCGGCCATTGTGGGGGCTATTGTGATGGCAAGAAAGAAGGATAGGGATCGATGATGCTCTCTCCCACCTATTACTATATTCTGAGTGCTGTCATGTTCTCCGTTGGCGTCATCGGGGTGGTGGCGAGGAAGAACATTCTTATCATCCTGATGAGCATAGAGATCATGCTCAATGGGGTGAATATCATTTTTGTCGCGGCCGGTTCCTTCCTGGGAGACCCGGGAGGAAACGTATTCGCTTTCATGGTGATGACTGTAGCCGCCGCGGAGGCGGCCGTAGGGTTGGCTATCGTAATCGCCATGTTTCGCCACAGGGAAAGTGTGGATATATCGGAACAGAACAGTTTGAAATTCTAAAGGCAGGATAAAGAGTATGCTCGAACATATCTGGCTCATTCCTTTTCTTCCCCTGGCGGGGGTGATTCTGAACGGGATCATCGCCCTCTTCGCGGAACGCCCTCTCCTTCTCTCACGGCACTATGAGGAGGTTGAAGGAAATCTCAACGGGGGGGATCATCATGGCCATAAGGAAGATCCTCTTTTGTCGGCCCCCTATCGAAAGGTTGTGAGCTTTGTTGGCCCAGGTATGGTAGGGCTTTCCTTTCTCGTTTCTCTTGTCTGTGTGATGACCCTCGTTTCTCTTCCGCCCCACGAGCGGCTCTTCCAGAAAGCGTTGTTTACCTGGATCCAGTCAGGAGCTCTCCACGTTCCCTTTGCTCTCTACCTTGATCCCCTCTCCTCTGTCATGATACTTGTGGTGACTGGAGTAGGGTTTTTAATCCATGTCTACTCAGTCGGATACATGGCCCACGAGAAAGCATATGCCCGTTATTTTGTCTATCTGAATCTATTCACCTTCGCAATGCTCGTCCTCGTCCTCGCGTCGAACTACCTCCTCCTATTCGTAGGGTGGGAAGGCGTGGGACTCTGCTCCTACCTTCTCATAGGATACTGGTACGAGAAGAAATCAGCTTCCGATGCAGGGAAAAAGGCCTTTATTGTGAACAGGGTGGGTGATTTCGGGTTTCTCCTCGGGATGTTCATCGCTTTCTGGACTTTCCGTTCACTCGACTTCACGGTTATCTTTTCACAGGCCGCGAACCTTGCGGGAAAGGGAGTCTTTACTACGGGGGTCGCAACGGCGATCACCATGCTCTTTTTCCTGGGAGCCATGGGAAAATCGGCTCAGATCCCTCTCTATGTGTGGCTCCCCGACGCGATGGAGGGGCCCACACCGGTGTCGGCCCTCATCCATGCGGCAACAATGGTTACCGCCGGTGTCTACATGATCGCCCGTTCCAATGTACTCTACCTCATGGCACCGACGACGATGATGGTTGTCGCAGTTGTGGGAGCGGCCACTGCTATTTTCGCGGCCACCATCGGCATCGCCCAGAACGACATGAAGAGGGTCCTCGCCTACTCCACCGTCTCGCAGCTTGGCTACATGTTTCTCGCATGCGGAGTGGGAGCCTTCGCGGCCGGGATATTCCACCTCATGACCCATGCGTTTTTCAAGGCTCTTCTCTTCCTGGGGTCCGGCTCGGTCATGCACGCCCTCTCAGGGGAACTCGACATGAGGAAAATGGGAGGCCTGAAGAAGTATATGCCCGTTACCTTCTGGACGCTTTTCATGGCGACACTTGCCATATCGGGGATTCCAGGATTTTCCGGATTCTTCTCGAAGGATGAAATCCTCTGGAAGAGCTTCTCTTCTCACTTTGGGAATCCAGGGCTCTGGTTCGTGGGGAGTGTGGCCGCCCTGATTACTGCCTTCTACATGTTCCGCCTCATTTTTCTCTCCTTTTTCGGAGAGTCACGAATGGATCCTGATGTTGAGGCACAGGTCCACGAATCACCAAAGACGATGACAATCCCCCTCATCATTCTCGCCATTCTCTCGGTGGGAGGAGGATTCGTAGGGATTCCCCATATACTGGGAGGAGGAAACCGCTTTGAAAGGTTTCTCGAACCGGTCTTTTCCCGCTTTGCCCCGATAGGGGGCGCAAAAGAGGGGGCTCACGCGTTTTCCTCCACTGTGGAACTGGGCCTCATGGCCCTTGCAGTTGCGGTCGCTCTTGCGGGAATATATCTTGCCTACCGATACTATGTAAAGGACACGGAAAAGCCGAAAAAGCTTGCGGAAACCTATGCGGATCTCTACGGGATCGTGTATCACAAATATTACGTGGATGAGATATACCACGCAACAATCGTTATGCCACTCTACCGCATCTCCCTCTTTCTCTTCGAAGGATTTGATGTTCTCTTCATCGATGGAATCGTAAATGGTGTGGGGAAGGTCCTTCTGGGTGCGGGACAGGGTATCAGGCGGCTTCAGACAGGCTTCGTACAGAACTACGCATTTACCCTCCTGCTGGGCGCAGTTGTCCTGGTGGGTTATCTTCTGTTCTGGTAGGTAGATGAGGTAAAGAATGCATATGGCTGGTCTCCCCATACTCTCACTCATGCTCTTTCTTCCTCTTTTGGGGATGATTCTACTCTTTCTTTTCCCTAAGGAGAAAGAGAGGGCGATCAAGGATAGTGCCCTTGCAGTAACTGCGGCAACCTTCCTCCTCTCACTGGTTGTCTTTTTCCAGTTCGACGGGAGCCTCTCGGCCATGCAGATGGTGGAGAAGAGGGCGTGGTTACCAGGGTACGGCATCACATACTTCCTCGGAGTTGACGGAATCAGCCTCTGGCTCGTCATGCTCACGACCTTTCTTATGCCCCTGACGATCCTGGCCTCCTACTCTTACATCACGAAGAACGTAAAGGAATACATGGTCTTCATGCTTCTCCTGGAAACGGGGATGCTCGGGGTGTTTCTCGCCCTGGATCTCTTCCTCTTCTATATCTTCTGGGAGCTCATGCTCATCCCCATGTATTTCCTTATAGGCGTGTGGGGGGGGAAGCGCAGGATCTACGCGGCATTAAAGTTCTTCCTCTACACGATGGCGGGATCGGTGCTCATGCTTATTGCGATTATCGCCCTCTACTATTATGGAAAGGAGGCCACAGGGGTGGGAAGTTTTGACCTCCTCCACCTTTATGGGCTTAACCTCCCCGTGAAAATTCAGATGTACATGTTCCTCGCATTTTTCCTCGCATTCGCCTTCAAGGTACCCATGTTCCCCTTCCACACATGGCTGCCCGACGCACATGTGGAAGCCCCCACCGCGGGGTCGGTAATTCTTGCGGCGGTTCTCCTGAAAATGGGAGTTTACGGCTTCCTCCGCTTCGCCATTCCCCTCTTCCCCCAGGCGACTCTCGACATGGTCCCTGTCGTATCAACGCTCGCTGTGATCGGGATCATCTACGGAGCTCTTGTGGCGATGGTGCAGAAAGATATAAAGAAGCTTGTTGCCTACTCATCCGTATCCCACCTGGGCTTCGTCATGCTCGGACTCTTCGCGCTGAACATTCAGGGGATCGAAGGAGGGCTGATACAGATGGTGAACCACGGCCTCTCCACGGGCGCCCTGTTCCTCATCGTGGGGATACTCTACGAGCGAAGGCACACGAGGCTCATCGAAGAGTTCGGAGGTTTATCGAAAGTTGTGCCTCTCTACGCAACATTTTTTATGGTGGTGACCCTCTCATCAATAGGTCTCCCGGGACTGAACGGCTTTGTGGGTGAATTTCTCATCCTCCTCGGAACTTTCAAGGTCCATAAGCTCTTTGCTGTCCTGGCGGCGACAGGGGTGATCCTCGCGGCTGTGTACATGCTCTGGATGTTCCAGCGTGTCATGTTCGGGAAGATAACCAAAGAGGAGAACAGGAAGATTCCGGATATGAACCTTAGAGAGATCGCATACATGCTTCCTCTGGTTGTTTTCATTATCTGGATCGGCGTGTACCCCCAGCCCTTTCTGCGAAAGATGGACGCCTCCGTGAATCACCTCATCTCTCATGTGAAAGGGCGTGTAGAGAAAGTCGAGGAAGAAGGGTCTTACACTGAACGGATCATGGCACGCTACTTTAGCCATGAAAAGGAAAAGAGATAAAGGAAAATAATGGATCCCCAAACACTACTCATAAGCCTTAAGGCTATCCTCCCGGAACTGATCCTCCTTGTCACGGCGATCGTGGTACTCCTCTACGATCTCATACTCCCCGAGGAAAACAGAGGAGTGAGCGCCGGTGTGGCATCGACAGGAGTGGTTGCATCTTTCATTTCACTGAAATTCGTGGGGCCGGCAAAAGAAATAGCCTTTTCGGGAAGTATAGAAATG
>CAZPLX010000054.1:0-8248 GCA_964587345.1 uncultured bacterium | reverse complement strand
TATGGACTACCTCGGGATGAAACTGTATTCCGTACACACTGCCGTCGCCATTTCTTATTGCCCCGTAAGGAGAATTTTCAGATTTAGAGATAGGATAGAATCCATCGGGGATGACCTCTACTCTGTCGCCGTGGCTCATCCATACGGATAATGCACCATCCTGCAGATACTGATCGACATTGTTAAAAAGTGGATCATCCTTTTCAATGGTGAGGGATGCGTGGCCGTATTCCCGCGCCCCGGACCTGGTCACCCTTCCCCCGAAAAGATGTGTGATGAGCTGCATGCCGTAGCAGATGCCCAGGACAGGAACTCCGAGGGAGAAAAGGTCTGCAGAAATTGTGGGAGCATTTTCGTCATATGTACTGGAGGGCCCTCCTGACAGAATAATCCCCCTGGGGTTGAACTCCCTGATCTTTCCGAGAGGAATGTTGAAAGGGTGGATTTCACTGTAGATGGAGAGTTCCCTTACTCTCCTTGCAATGAGCATGGTGTATTGAGATCCAAAATCGAGAATGAGTATCCTTTCCATTTATTCCTCTTTTAACTCTCCAACCTGTAGTTGGGGGCTTCTTTAGTGATCAACACATCGTGGACATGGCTTTCTCTTAAACCTGCGTTGGAAATTCTCACGAAGACCCCCTTCTTCTGGAGTTCCTCGATGTTTTTGGCTCCCACGTAGCCCATCCCCGCACGGAGACCACCCGTTAACTGGTAAAGGTTGCTCGACACAGGCCCACGGTAGGGAACTCTTCCCTCGATCCCTTCAGGAACGAGTTTGCCCTCTCCTTCCACATCCCCCTGAAAATAACGGTCTTTGCTTCCCCTCTTCATCGATTCGATGGAGCCCATTCCACGATACACTTTGTAAGAGCGGCCCTGGAAGAGAACGATTTCCCCGGGAGATTCGGCTGTCCCCGCGAAAAGCGAGCCGATCATAACCGATGACGCACCCGCCGCTAGGGCTTTCGTGATATCGCCGGAGAATTTTACCCCCCCATCAGCAATCACGGGGATCCCCTTTTTCTTTGCTATTTCAGAGCATTTCATGATGGCGGATACCTGGGGCACACCCACTCCGGCAACGATACGGGTTGTGCATATGGAACCGGGACCAACGCCAACTTTCACGCAGTCGACACCCGCGTCGATTAATGCGCGTGTCCCCTCGCCGGTGGCTACGTTCCCCCCTATGAGTTGTAAGTCAGGGTATCTGGAACGAATTTTCTTCACCTCCTCGATTACTGACGCTGAATGGCCATGGGCAGTGTCCACGCAAATCAGGTCGACACCCACGCGAACAAGTCTTTCGAGCCTCTCTTCAGTGTCGGGGCCCGTTCCCACCGCTGCTCCCACGCGCAATCTTCCGAGGGAATCTTTGCATGCGTTGGGATATTTTTTAATTTTTATGATGTCTTTGATGGTGATGAGTCCCTTGAGTTTATAGTCATCGTCCACTACGAGGAGCTTTTCGATCCGGTGTTCGTGGAGGATCATTTTGGCATCTTCGAGAGTGGTTCCCACCGAAACGGTAACAAGATTTTTACTGGTCATCACATCTTTAACAGGCTGATCATAATTGGTTTCAAACCTGAGGTCGCGGTTTGTGAGAATTCCTACGAGCTTTCTCTTCCGGGTGACCGGGACTCCCGATATTTTGTACTGCTTCATCAGGTCCAGAGCTTCGTAGACCTTCCGTTCAGGTTCTATGGTGATAGGGTCTACAATCATTCCCGACTCTGACTTTTTCACCCTGTCAACTTCCGCTGCTTGTCCTTCCGGTGAATCGTTCCGGTGAACGATTCCTATTCCTCCTTCCCGTGCAATACCTATCGCCATCTCTGACTCTGTCACGGTATCCATTGCTGCCGAGAGGATGGGAATATTGAGAGTTATCGAACGCGTGAGCCTGGTTGATATTTCCACACTGCCCGGGAGGACGCGTGAATCCATGGGAAGGAGCAGCACGTCATCAAAAGTTAAGGTCTCTTCAAAATTACGGGGTGACATATTTTTCTCCTTTTATAATTTTCTTTCGCATATTTTCTATGATGCCTTCGAGAAGGCTTCCATCAGAGACAACTGTCTCTTTTGCATGGAAGAGATCCATTGCTGCATTTGCGATTAAAAGGCCTGGAACAATGAGCCTTTCTCTCCCCCTTTCCATTCCTGAAATTTTCAGCCTCCCGGACGAGGAAAGGGAGAGAAGGCGTTTTTCAAGTTTTTTAAGATCTTCTGCACTGAATCGCACACCGTTGATCTTCTCAGGGGCGTACCGTTTCAATTTCCTTTTGATCGCGGCAAGGGTGGTGTAGGTCCCCGCCGTTCCCACGATCCGAGAGACCCGTGTTACCCCGAGTTCCCTCCCCACTTTTTTCAGGCGGTCCATTATATAAAAGCGTAGATTCTCTCTCTCCCATTCAAGAGGAGGATCTTCCATGGGAAACAGATCAGTGAGGGTGATTACGCCGAGTTTAGTGGATATCGACATACCCCCCTTAGCCCCTTTCAGGAATTCTGTGCTTCCCCCACCGATATCAATGATTATCGACCGCCTCACGAGTTCCCCACCGAGAGAAAAAAGGATTCCCGCCCTGGTAAGTGCAGCCTCATCTCCCGGAGAGATTATGGATATCCTGATTCCCGATGAATCTTCTATCTTTCCCGTTAAGACCCCGGCATTTCCGCCCTCCCGGAAAGCCTCTGTGCCTGTCGCAAAATAGCGTTCCACTCCCAGATCTCTCATCCTCTTTCCGAAGAAACAAAAGGCATTCAGGGTTGATTCGATTCCCTCCCCTCCCAGGCGTCCCGTGTGTGCAAGATTTTTTCCAAGTCCTGTGATTACTCTCTCCCTCACCAGGGGAAGAACGCGGGTCCCCTCTATGTCCACAATGAGAAGTCGAAGAGTATTCGTCCCTCCATCAATTGCGGCAATTTTCATCGTACGGATTCATCCATGTAGAGTGATTTAATCATCCGGTAGCCCTGGCTGATAAAAAGGGTTTTCTGGACTGTGTCATCGTCGACCTCCTTCACAACTTTCCCGGGGATTCCCATGACAAGGGACCTTGGAGGGATCACCGTACCGGGAGTGACGAGGGCCGATGCCGCGATGACAGATCCTTTTCCCACAACCGCGCCGTCCAGGACGGTCGCCCCGATACCGATCAAACATTCGTCTTCGATGGTGCATCCGTGAATCACCACCCCGTGGCCCACAGTGACGCGATCTCCCACTTCGAGAGGAAACTGGCCTGCAGTCACATGGAGAGTTGAATTGTCTTGAATATTCGTCTCACAACCGATGCGTATGTAATGTATGTCTCCACGCACAACCGTGCCGAACCAGATGCTTGATTCCCTTCCCACCTTGACGTCTCCTATGAGCACTGCCGTGGGAGCTACGAATACATTTTCCCCTATTTCAGGGGTTTTATCCCGAACTGAGAGAATCATGAAACACCTTTAACTACTTACACTCCCGCCTTTAAGGAATTCACCGATCATACAAGCCGTAAACAGAAAAACTGACGCAAAAAAGTATGAGGCAATTATAAAACATATTACCCAGAAAATTGAACCATAAATAAGGCTGAGCTTACTCACCTTCCAGACGTAGAAGACGAGAATCTCTTTCAACAGGAAGATTGAGATAGCAAAAGAGACCCCACCGATGAGGGCGGACATTCTTGGAATGGCGATCGGCGAAAGATGTCGGTAAACAAGGAATGTCGTTACCACGAGAAGGATGAAGGGGATAGTCAGGGTAATAAAGGAAATCGTGTCGTTGAGTATAGTTTTCATGATCGGGTAGTTGAGAGACGAGGTAAATCGGGAGAGGAAGGAAAAGAAGGACCACGCATAGATCCCCACCTGAAAGAGGATAGAGAAGATGAGAATACCCGCCGCATGAGAGAGAAAAATCTTGAGAAAATTTTTCCCCCGATTCCCGGTAAGCATCGCGGATAAGGAGACGTGGATGGTATTGGTGAGCGAAAAAGAGATGAGAAAGAGAGCACCCGCTCCCAGAATTCCGAGGGCCCCTCTCTGTTTATAGAGGAAGAGTATATTCTGAACGATAAAATCTGTTTTGAATGGATAGTAACTGGCAATGATTTCCCTGAGCCTGTTCTGGTCGCTAATGAGTTCTGGAAAAAGATAGCTGGAGAAGAGAACGAGAAGAAAGAGAAAAGGGATCGCCGCGAGCATCACGTTGAAAGAGATTGAGGCGCTGTAGACGAATCCATCATTTTTCACGAAGCGCTTTATAGATCCTTTTACAAGGAGGTAGGCAGATTTCACCACGTTATCTTTCATTTTTTTCTGTACCGAATGATGAGAGGGGTCCCCGCAAAGCCAAACCTCTGTCTCAACCGGTTCGTAACAAACCGAGTGAAGGAAAGGGGTATCCCCTGAGGTTCGGAGACGAATAGCGTGAAGGCGGGAGGAGAGGTCCCTGTCTGGGTCATGTAATATACCTTGTTCATCTTCCTGGTTCCTGGAATTTTCCTGGGGGAGATCAATTCTTCTGTAGCCTTGTTGAGGAGAGAAGTTTTTATGCGCCGCCTGTGCTCGTTGAAAACTTTGAAGACCTGTTTCATGAGATCTAGGGTACCCCTCCCCTTTTCTGCAGAGAGAGGGACGAGAGGAATAAAGTTCCCGAAGGGGATCGATTCTGACAGGTCGTCTATTTTTTCAGAGACGATTCCTGGAGTGAGGAGATCGATTTTGTTTGCCCCTAAAACCACACCCCTGCCCTCATTAAGAATATGGCGCAGTATAAGGAGATCATTCCGAGTGAGTCCCTCTGTGATCTCTATGATCAAGATTGCCACATCGCACCTTTTCAGGCTCTTTAAAGAGCGTATGGACATTATCTTATCCACCGGGTCCGCGGTTTTTCTTCTGGGACGAATCCCGGGAGTGTCAACGAGAAACACCTTCTTCCCGAGACAGGTAAACTCCATATCAATTGAGTCCCTCGTGGTTCCCGGAATGGGGCTGGAAATCACTCTCTTATCCCCGATGAGGCAGTTTGCAAGTGTGGATTTCCCCACGTTGGGCCTTCCCGCTATCTGAACGAGACAATGAGCAGGCTCTTTTTCATGTTCACCTTCTTTTCCGGATACATGCTTCCCTATCTCTTCCATCAGTTCCATGACCCCGGTTCCGTGTTCGGCGGAGACTTCAAAAAACTTTTCCACACCAAGCTCATACACCGAAGAAACCGTGTCTGTGTACCCTTTCCAGTCGACTTTGTTCAGGGCAACGAGGAAATTTTTACACCCTTCTCTCAGAGTACGGATGACTTCCATGTCAACCGACGTCACTCCTTCTTTGCCGTCGAGAACAACCAGAATGAGGTCTGAATCCGATATAGCCTGGAGCACCTGCCCCTTCACCAGAGCCTCCATGTCACGGGATGGCTCAAATGGATATCCTCCCGTGTCTACAAGATCGAATTCTTTTCCCTGAAAGGACACTTCTTCGATCACCGAGTCCCGCGTGATTCCCGGACGAGAAAAGGCGAGAGATTTCCTCCGACCGATCATCTTGTTGAAGAGAGTCGATTTCCCCACGTTTGGCCTGCCAACTATAGCAACTGTGAAATGACTACTCACATCGATTTTCCTGCACGGTCAGCACAGTTAATACTCCATTTTTCTGAGAAGCCATTCTTTTCTTGTCCACCCCTTTTCCACCTTTACGAAGAGGTCCAGGTGGACTTTTCTACCTAAACACTCTTCCATGTCACGCCTCGCTTCTTCCCCTATTTTCTTTAACTGGGTCCCCCCCTTTCCGATAACGATCCCCTTCTGAGACTCCCTCTCAACATATATGAGGGCGCTGACCAAAACGAGATTCTTCTCCTCTATTTCCTTGAACTGATCTACAGTCACAGCGATGCTGTAGGGAAGCTCTTCCAAAAGATGTGTAAACAATTTTTCTCGAATCATCTCTTTGCAGAGAAAACGCACGGGTTTGTCTGTGACATACTCGTCAGGAAAGTAGGGTGGTCCGTACGGGAGCATGGAGAATATCTGTTCAACCACCTGGTCGTGTCCTATCCCTCTCCGCGAATCAGTATCGAACACCTTCTCATAGTCACATTTTGCGAAAACCTCCTGAAGGATGGCTTCCCTGTCGCGAAGTGTCATGGTATCGATCTTGTTGATCACGAGTAGCGCCCGCATGCCGCTTTTTCTCAGTTCCTCAAGAACCAGCTTCTCCTCACCTGAAAATTTAAAGAGATTTTTATCTGTCATGTGGATGACAAGGTCACACTCCCTGATAGAGGAAAAAGCTTCCACCACCATTCGCCTGTTAAGGGCCCTTCCGGGGTCGTGAATGCCTGGCGAATCGATAAGGATAATCTGTCCCCTTTCATCGTGAAAAATCCCCGATATCCTGTCCCGTGTCGTTTGAGGCCTTCGTGACACGATGGATACTTTCTCTCCTACTACTCTGTTCACGAAAGTGGATTTTCCTACGTTGGGCCGTCCCACTACGGCAACAAAGCCTGCCTTCCCGCCTTTCATGAATCGACTCCCCCACAGATCCTCTCTTCAATAAACCGGGTGAGATTACGGTCGTGAAGAGATGTGGAGTGTACTTTTCCCCTCTTGTCTTTCCATTCGAGAGATTTATCCGGTGACGAGAAATTAATACCCCCCGAGAGAGAGGGGAAGGCGGCGAGGATCTTATCGATATTTTTTCTCCCTTTCCCGTAGAGTGAAGTGATAAACCGTTCCGGGAAAGAAAGGGTGTTCCCGTCCCATCCAGATTTTTGAAGGTAGTGGGGAATGTGACGGAACAGCTCTCCTTCCGCAGACTGCCTCAAGTTTTTTAATCCATGTCTGTAAAGGATGTCGCTCGGCAGGATCGTCGAATCGTGGAGCCCGATCCTTCCCACAGCGACACCGTAGGCAAAGCAGTAAAGGATGAAAAGTGTAGACATAGTTAAGATATAGCTGTCTGAGAAGGGAGTGAACGACCCCTCTTCAAAACATTTCCCCGTTATCGTTCCTTTCAGGATGGTGAGGGGGTAGAGTATCCCGTGGTGAGGTTTGAGCGGGAGGATATCCTTCAGGGTCTGGAGAAATCCCGTAAATGTTTCTCCGGGGAGTCCCGTTACGAACTGCACTCCCGTTACGAATCCAGAATCCAATGCTTTCTTTACCGCCTCTTTTGCTCTCTCTGGAGAATAGGATCTTCCGGCACGAAAGAGGACCTCCTCATCCGTGGAGACAACCCCGACTTCGATAGTTCTCACACCGAAGCTTTTCAATTCTTCGGGGGTGTGAACGAAGAGTGCGGGAGGTGAAGCGGAAACACGGAGGGGAATAAACTTCCCCGCGATGAACTGGCATTTTCTTTGAATCCTCTCACAAATTGATCCAAGCATCACCGAGTCAAGATTAAGTAAATCACCTCCGTAGAGGCCGATTTCATCGGGTATCTGCGTGTACAGGAGCAGTCTTTCCTCAAAATCGGAAAAACTTTTTTCAATTCCTTCAGGAACTCCCTCAATCACCAACTGGTCGCAGAAGCTGCATTTTCCTCCACATCCCCCATGAGTAAGGAAGAAAGGAGCTATGATCTTTTTATGCTCCCGGTAATAATTTCCAGAGCTTGCCTGCCGCGTCTTTCTCTGCATCTTTTTTAGATACTCCAATTCCTGTTGAACTTCCCACACCTTCAACCCCCACAGATACTGTAAATTTCTTGTCGTGCTCCGGACCCGTTGAGTAGAGAAGTGTGTACTCGGGGAGAGGTATGCCTTTTTTTTGACACCACTCCTGCAGGAGAGTCTTATGATCGACTTCCTCCATAGAAATTTCTTCAATTTCTTTGAGGAGAGTTCTCATGATAAAAGCGCGTGCGCTCTTAATCCCTCCATCCATGTAAAGAGCGCCTATTAAAGATTCATAGATGTCACCGAAAATCTTTCTCGAAAGCCGGCTTCCCTGGTTCCCCCTCCCCTTTCTCAATGAGAGAACAACCCCTTTTATTCCTATTCGCTCACTTGCAATCGAGAGGTTCCTATTATCCACTATGCGAGAGCGAATTTTTGAAAGAAACCCTTCGTCATGGTCTGTGAAATAATCGTAAAGAAAATTGGAAACAACAAAAGAAAGGATAGAATCACCTATAAATTCAAGACGTTGGTTTTCTTTTGTTTTTCTATTGCTTGAACCAATAAGGGCCCTATGTGTCATCGCGGTCACGAGAATTTCACTGTCCTTAA
>CAZPLX010000053.1:0-8420 GCA_964587345.1 uncultured bacterium | reverse complement strand
CGGTCAATTCCGATGATTACCACGATCTCAAAGAAGGGATAGTGAAACTGAAGTTAAACGATTCAGCCTTTTCCTCCGAGCCGGAAAATTCTACGGCACTCGGGTTTGGATTCAGGTGCGGTTTTCTGGGTATTCTCCACATGGAGATCGTACAGGAGCGTCTGGAAAGAGAGTTCGGAATTCCCCTCATCACTACGGCGCCCACAGTCCGTTACAGGGTTGTAAAGAAGAGCGAAGAGGTAATAGAGATTGACAGTCCTTCCCAGCTTCCTCCTTCCGTAGAAATTTCACATGTAGAGGAACCGATTATCCAATCAACGATACATATTCCCGGTGAATACATGGGAAGCGTCTTGAAAATATGCGAAGAAAAGAGGGGGAACCAGCAGGGCATGAAATTTTCCTCGGGAAATCGTGCGATCGTAAGCTATGATCTACCTCTAAACGAGATCGTCCTAGATTTTTACGACCGGCTGAAGACGGTGTCCAGGGGGTATGCGTCTCTCGACTACGAGATGAAGGGGTATCAGAAGTCCGACCTCGTCCTCCTCGATATTCTTATTAATGGGGAAAAAGTGGATGCCCTTTCTACTATTGTCCACAGGACCAAAGCATATTCCAGGGGAAGAGAACTCGCGGCTAAATTGAAAGAACTCATTCCCCGACAGCTCTTCGAAGTGATCATCCAGGCTGCCATCGGTTCGAAGATCATTGCGAGGGAGACAGTGAAGGCAATTCGGAAGAATGTCCTTGCTAAATGTTACGGGGGCGATATAACAAGGAAGAGAAAACTTCTGGAAAAACAGAAAGAGGGGAAGAAAAGGATGAAGCAGGTGGGTGCCGTGGAAATTCCCCAGGAGGCTTTTCTCGCAATATTAAAAATAAGGGAATAGGTGATTATGGAAAGCGTGTGGAAAAGAGAAGAGGAGGGTACAAAGAAGGATAAGAAGAACACATTCAGGGAATACCTGGAAGCTTTTCTTATTGCCCTATTAATAGCTCTTTTTATAAGAACTTTTATCGTACAGGCTTTTAAAATTCCTTCGGGTTCCATGGAGTCCACTCTCCTTATTGGGGATCATATATTTGTTAATAAATTTACCTACGGTTTTCGTGTTCCATTTCTGAACAGAAGGGTACTCATGTTCCACACACCAAAGAGGGGTGATGTGGTAGTGTTTATCTTCCCTGAGGACCGCTCAAAAGACTTTATCAAAAGAGTGGTGGGAATTTCAGGAGACATGGTTGAAGTTCGTGAAAAGAGGGTGTATGTGAACGGGATACTTCAAGAGGAGCCATTTGTCCAGTACCTGGAGGGAGGGACCATTGTTCAACGTAGGGATAACTTCGGACCTGTCAAAGTCCCGGATAACAAGATTTTTGTGATGGGGGATAACAGGGACAAAAGTTACGATTCCAGGTTCTGGGGCTTTGTGGACACAAATGATGTGCTCGGGAAAGCCTTCGTGATATATTTTTCTGTTCGCCACGACCCTACTTTCCACCTCTATCAACTCTGGAAGTGGCCCTCCCTCAGCCGATGGGACAGAATTGGGAAGTGGATTCATTAATGAGGGTCCATAAAACTTTAGTGGGAATTTGTTGCTTTTCAGAATAGCGAGTGGTAATGTGAATTGAGCCTTTTAAGTTGATCCGGTGAGGTCAGCAAGGGAGACAGATGGTGTCACGGGGCATAGAATATTCAGAACCTTCGCGGAGAGATCCGGGGAGGTTTTTTTTTACCCGGAAAGGAATATCGGGAGGATGAGGAATGGATAACAAGAGGGTCAAGCTTATCATGAACGGAAAGAGTGTAGACAGGGCTCTTTCGAGGATAGCCCATGAAATATTGGAAAAGGATAGGGGGGCAGGAGATCTCGTACTCATAGGTGTGTGCGAGGGAGGTGTCCCACTTACGGAGATCCTGAAAAATAAGATACTTAGCATTGAGGAAGTTGATGTCCCTTACGGCTACATCGATATCACACTCTACCGAGATGATCTTTCTCATATGGGTTACAGGAGGGAATTGAAAAAAACTGAAATTCCCTGCTCCATTAACAACAAAGTTGTTGTTCTTGTCGATGATGTCCTTTTTACTGGACGGACCATTCGGGCGGCCCTGGATGCCCTTATAGATTTTGGCCGTCCAAGAACGATACAACTCGCTATCCTCGTGGACCGGGGACACAGAGAACTACCCATACGTGCCGATTACGTGGGGAGAAATGTTCCCACATCACGAAACGAGATCGTCGACGTGGAGGTTACGGGTAATGTGGACAAATGGAGCGTGACGATACGGGAGAAGGGTGAAGATGAACGATAGTGTGAAGGGAAAATCTCTTCTCTCCCTTAGAGATCTCGGGAGAGAAGAGATCATGGCTATTCTGGACACAGCCCGTTCAATGGAGGAAGTCCTTACGAGAGATATAAAAAAGGTTCCCTCCCTGCGTGGAAAGACTGTGGTAAATCTCTTCTTCGAAGCGAGCACTCGAACCCGGACATCCTTTGAACTTGCCGGCAAACGCCTTTCCGCTGACGTAGTGAATTTCACTGCGGGAACGAGCAGCGCGAAAAAGGGGGAAACTCTCCTTGACACGGCGCGGAACATCGAGGCGATGAAACCGGACATTCTCGTCATGCGCCATCAGATGAGCGGTGCCTCACATTTTCTCGCAAAATATCTCGATCTGTCAGTCGTAAACGCGGGAGACGGAGAGCACGAACATCCGAGCCAGGGACTCCTGGATCTCTTTACAATCAGAAAAGTAAAAGGGAATATTGAGGGGCTCAAGGTTTTAATCGTGGGAGACATCCTTCACAGCAGGGTTGCCCGGTCGGATATTCAGGGACTCACAAGGCTTGGTGCACGGGTAAAGGTGTGTGGACCCCCCACACTCATTCCGAGAGACATAGATGCTCTGGGGGTCGATTCGACCTGGAACCTGGATGATGGGGTGAAGGGAATGGATGTTATCATTGCCCTTCGCATACAACTTGAACGGATGGAGTCACTCTTTTTTCCCTCGTTGAGGGAATATATACGCTACTTCGGACTGAACAGACAGAGATTTTCGAAGGCTAAAAGTGATGCGATTATCATGCATCCTGGACCCATAAACAGGGGATGGGAGATTACCGATGAACTCGCTGACTCAGAAGATTCCGTTGTTCTCCAGCAGGTAGAATCGGGCGTGGCAGTAAGAATGGCGATTCTGTACCTCCTTTCTCAGAGAGAGAGGACTTTATCGTGAGAAGGGGAGGAGCATCATGCTCTTATTGAGAGGGGGAGTGATAGTAGACCCTGTGCGCGGGGTTATAGAGGGGAAAGAAATATTCATCAAGAAAGGATCGGTTGTGGGAATTTCCGGAGAAGGGGATATCCCTGTGGAGGGAGATTTTCGCTCTCATGACGTAACAGGACTTCATCTCTTTCCCGGGTTCATCGATATTCACACACATCTTCGGGAACCTGGTTTTGAGTGGAAGGAGGACATTGTAAGCGGCACGCGCTCTGCAGTTGCGGGAGGATTTACAGCTGTTGCGTGCATGGCAAATACGGAACCGGTCAACGACAATCCAGAAACCACGAGGTTTATCGTGGGGAGGGCAAAGAGAGAAGGCGTGGCAAAGGTATACCCCGTTGCCGCTATCACGAGAGGTCTTATGGGTAAGGCTTTGACAGATTTTGGAGAGTTGATCGACGCGGGGGCAGTCGCCTTTTCTGATGACGGGAATCCTGTTGATGATGCCCTCATCATGAGAAGGGCAATGGATTATGGGAAGATGTTTGATGTTCCCCTCATTCTCCACGAGGAGGACAGGAGCATGAGCGGGAAAGGGTGTGTGAATGAGGGCGAAGTATCCGCGAGAAGGGGACTCCCCTCGATTCCTTCAGTGTCAGAAGAAATAGTTGTGGCAAGGGACATTATTCTTGCAGGGTACACGGGAGCCAGGGTCCACTTCGCTCACATGTCGTCCAGGGGAAGCGTACGCCTGATCCGGGAAGGGAAGAAGGAGGGGATTCAGATTAGCGCTGAAACTGCACCCCATTACCTCTCCCTCACGGAAGAAGCGGCAGACAACTTCGAAACCAGTGCAAAGATGAATCCTCCTCTGCGCTCCCAGAAAGATCGGGAAGCTCTCCTTACGGGGATTTCTGACGGGACAATCGATTGCATTGCCACAGACCACGCACCTCACGAGAAACTCGTTAAGGATTGCGAGTTTCAGGAAGCCGCTTTTGGAATTATCGGTCATCAGACTGCTTTCTCTCTCGTATATGAAGAAGGAGGAAAATTCGGGATTAAACTTAATGATATAGCTAATATTATGTCATATAAACCTGCTAAAATATTGGGGATTGATGGTGGCAGAATTGTGGAGGGAGGATCTGCCGACATAACAGTAATCGATCTGGGTGAACATTATATTTTCAAAGAGGAGATGATCGAGTCGAAATCTCACAATTCCCCCTTTATCGGGAGAGAGATGTTGGGGAAGGTGAAGATGACCATCGTTGATGGGAAAGTCAGGTACCGGGAAGGAGTTGAAAAAGTCCTATGATGAATGCCCACGTTGCTCTTGAAAACGGAACAGTACTTACGGGGCGTTCTTTCGGTGCCGAAGGAGAAGCCTTCGGAGAGGTTATTTTTAACACGGGGATGGCTGGGTACCAGGAGATCATCACAGATCCTTCCTACAGGGGGCAGATCGTCCTCATGACTTATCCTGAAATTGGAAATTACGGTATCAACAGGGAAGACATGGAATCGTCACGTCCCTGGATATCCGGTTTTATCGTAAAAGAATATTGGCCCTATCCTTCCAACTGGCGCTCTAAGGGAGCCCTTGGTGATCTGATGAAAGAACGGGGGATAGTGGGAATAGAGGGAGTCGACACGAGGATGCTCACCCGTATGATTCGAAAGGAAGGGTCAATGAGGGGAATCATTTCCACTACCAGGAGGGACAGGGATGGTCTTGTTGCCAGTGTGCTGAAGGTGACCCCTATTGAGGAACAGGACCTTGTTACGGGAGTTACTACTAAGGAAGTGTACACCTGGGACACCGGAGACTGGGACTTGAGAAAAGGGTATGGGAGAGGAGAGAAATATTACAGAAAGAATAGGAGAGTTCCTCACATAGGAGTGGTTGATTGTGGCGTCAAACTGAATATTCTTCGGATGCTTGTTTCCCACGGGTTCAAAGTAACCGTCTATCCCTCATGGTCGTCTTTCCAGGAGATAGAGAGCGGAGGAGTGGATGCCCTCTTTATTTCGAACGGTCCTGGGGACCCTCTCCAGGTTCCCAAGGTGGTGAAGATAGTTCAGGATGCAACGGGCAAGCTTCCTGTTTTTGGAATCTGCCTGGGACATCAGATAATGGGCCTTGCCCTGGGAGGAAAAACCTTCAAACTCCCATTTGGCCACCACGGAGTTAACCAGCCCGTCATGGACGTAGAAACAGGAAAGGTTGAAATTACCAGCCAGAATCACAACTTTTCAGTGGATGCGGGATCTCTCGCGGAGAAAGCCCACATTACCCATGTGAATCTGAATGACAACACTGTAGAAGGATTGGAAATACCGGGGTTGAGGTTTTTTTCTGTCCAGTTTCATCCGGAAGCTTCGCCAGGTCCCCACGATTCACGATATATCTTCAATCGTTTCTACGATGCACTCGAGTAGGTTGATGAGCGGGAAAGGATAAGGGGAAAGTATGCCCAGAAGGACAGATATTGAAAAAATAGTGATCCTAGGAGCCGGTCCGATAATCATAGGTCAGGCGTGCGAATTTGATTACTCGGGCACTCAGGCATGCAAGGCATTAAGAGAGGAGGGGTACAGGGTTGTTCTCGTAAATTCTAACCCTGCCACGATCATGACCGATCCCGATTTTGCCCACCGCACCTATATTGAGCCTCTTACCCCGGAATTTCTTGCAAAGATCATCGAGAGAGAACGACCCGATGCCCTTCTTCCAACCCTTGGGGGGCAGACCGCCCTCAATCTTGCCGTTTCCGTGAGCGAGATGGGTGTTCTGGAGAAATATGGTGTCCAGCTTATCGGGGCAAGTGTTGAGGCGATTAACAAGGCGGAAGATCGGAACCAGTTTCGAAAGGCTATCGAAAAAGTAGGTCTCCGCATCCCCAGAAGCCGTTACGTGGAGAATCTCGAGGATGCCCATAACTGTGTCGAGTTTGTAGGATACCCCGCTGTAATCCGTCCATCCTTCACTCTGGGAGGAACGGGTGCTTCCATAGCCTATGGAAAAGAGGAGTATATCGATATGGTGAAGTGGGGTCTGGATGCCTCGCCAAGGGGAACTGTTCTCGTCGAAGAATCGGTCGAGGGCTGGAAGGAGTTTGAACTTGAAGTGATGAGAGACCTCGGGGACAACGTGGTGATCATCTGTTCCATCGAGAACGTTGATCCCATGGGTATTCATACAGGAGACAGCATCACTGTTGCACCTGCCCAAACACTTACCGACAAGGAATATCAGATCATGAGGGACGCGTCTATCTCCATTATAAGGGAGATCGGGGTGGATACAGGAGGGAGCAACATACAGTTTGCTGTGAACCCGGAGACAGGGGAGATGGTGGTAATCGAGATGAACCCCAGGGTTTCCAGGTCATCAGCCCTTGCTTCGAAGGCCACAGGGTTCCCCATCGCGAAAATTGCCGCGAAGCTTGCTGTAGGATACAGGCTCAACGAAATACAGAATGACATTACAAGGGAAACACCCGCATCTTTTGAACCGGCGATCGATTATGTAGTCACAAAAATTCCACGCTTTACCTTTGAAAAGTTTCCTCAGACGGAGGATAAACTCGGCACACAGATGAAATCAGTGGGAGAAGTAATGGCTGTGGGGAGAACATTCAAGGAATCCCTCCAGAAGGCACTCCGCTCTCTGGAAAACGATCTGGCGGGGCTGGATAGCCCGGCAGGGAAGAAGGGGCCTCCTCCTGGCCGTGAAGAGATACTTGCGAACCTTTCACATGCGAGCAGCCGCACGATCCTCTTCATTGGAGAGGCCTTCCGAAGAGGAATCTCTTTAGAAGAGATAGCTGATGTTACGGGGATAGATCCATGGTTTCTTCGTAATATCCAGCAGATCGTGTCGGAAGAGGAAGTGATCCGGGAGAAGGGAGAGGAGATTTCGCACATCCTATCTGGCGGGGCAACATCTCCTCACCTTGGTTCATTTTTCAAAAAGATCAAAGGGATGGGTTTTTCAGACCAGAAAATTGCAGAGTTGGCGGGGGTTAGTGAAAGGGAGGTATATGACCTCAGGACATCTCTAGGAGTGAAGGCGGTCTACAAGTGTGTGGATACCTGCGCTGCGGAATTTGAAGCCTACACCCCTTACCTCTACTCCACGTATGAGGATGAGAATGAATGTAAAAGAAGCAAGAAAGAGAAGGTGATCATACTCGGAGCGGGCCCCAACAGGATCGGACAGGGAATTGAATTCGATTATTGCTGCGTCCAGAGCGTCTATTCTTTGAGAGAGGATGGTTTCGAGACGATTATGGTTAATTGCAATCCAGAGACTGTGAGTACCGATTACGATACCTCCGACAAACTCTACTTTGAACCCCTCACCTTCGAGGATGTTATGAGTATCGTAGAAAATGAAGATCCAAGGGGTGTGATCGTCCAATTCGGGGGCCAGACTCCCCTGAAACTCGCTGTCCCTTTGGGGGAAGCGGGAGTGCCAATTTTGGGAACTTCTCCCGGGGCAATCGACAGAGCAGAGGACAGGGAACTCTTTTCGGCTATGCTCGACACCCTCGGGTTGAAGCAGCCTCCTCACGGGACGGCTACGTCTAAAGAAGATGCCCTGAAAATAGCGAGGAATATTGGATTTCCCGTGCTTTTAAGGCCGTCCTACGTTCTTGGAGGAAGGGCCATGGAGATAGTACATGATGAAGCCTCTTTGAATAGATACATGGAAGAAGCGGTGGTTGTTTCAGGAGAGAAACCTGTTCTTGTAGACAGTTTTCTCGAGGAGGCCATCGAAATCGACGTGGATGCCGTATCGGATGGCTATGAAACGGTGGTGGCGGGAATCATGGAGCACATAGAGGAAGCAGGTGTACATTCAGGCGACTCCGCCTGTTCCCTTCCTCCCTATTCTCTCGGTGAAGAGATTATCTCCGAGATTCATCTCCAGACAAAAAAAATCGCACGGGAACTCAACGTGGTGGGTCTTATGAACATCCAGTTTGCTCTCAAAGGGGAGGATCTCTTCATCCTGGAGGTAAATCCCCGTGCATCGAGGACAGTTCCCTTCGTGAGCAAAGCCATCGGGGTTTCAGTGGCCAGCGTGGCAACGAAAGAGATGATGGGAATGTCTCTCTCACAAATCGGTATTCAAGATGGAATGAACCCACGGCATATCTG
>CAZPLX010000052.1:0-8444 GCA_964587345.1 uncultured bacterium | reverse complement strand
TCCTTTGCGAGAGGGAAGGCCCCCTTCACCTGTGTGAGAAACAATGTCAGGACACTTTCACATATACTCTGAGCTGTTTCTTCTTGCCGCCGCTTCATTTGTCATAGCCCTCTCAGGTGCCCTCATGCCCGGCCCTCTTCTCACAATTACTATAGGGGAATCCGCAAAGAAGGGAGCAAAAGCGGGGCCTCTTCTGATAGTGGGGCACGCCATACTCGAGGGAGCCCTTGTCATCCTTCTCCTCATGGGACTCTCCTCATTTTTGAACAACAGGCTGTTCAAGCTCTGTTCCTTCTTTTCTGGAGGGGTTATTCTTCTCTTCATGGGCTGGTCGATGGTCCGGAACAGAGCACAGATGGAACTCAGTCAGGAAAAGACGGGAGAAAAAGGGATCGGCAATTCTGTCCTCTTAGGTATCATCGGATCCCTCTCCAACCCCTACTGGATCATCTGGTGGGCCACCATCGGCCTCGGGTACCTGGTTGCCTCGGTCAAATATAAAATCCCCGGGGTGATCGCTTTTTTCACCGGCCATATTCTTGCCGATTTCGCCTGGTACACCTTCGTCTCCTTCTCCGTTGCAAGGGGGAGAAAGATCTTATCACCTAAATTCTACCGGGGACTCATCTCATGTTGCGGCGTATTTCTCTTCTTTTTCGGAGGATGGTTCCTCGTCGAGTTTGGAAAACTTCTTCTCCTTTAATGGGATATAAAAAAAACCCGGACCCCCTATTAAGGCCCGGGTAAATGACAAAAAAAGAGTCGGGATCTTTTCCTCAAGGGAGGAGAATGAGGGTCACGCGGGAAACTCCATGGCACCCTCGTTATCCTCGAGAACAGGTGCCGCACGGAGGTCCCCCGTCTTGATGGCAATCGCAACCTTGAGCAAGAGTGTGTAGAGGAGCATCCCGAATCCCCATATGGAAGATGATATGAGGAACTCAGTAGATGAGGGCCCATATTCATATATTTCCCCGAGAACGTCTGGAATAAAACCAGGAATTACCAGACCCATCCCCTTCTCGATGTATACCCCGATAATGACAAGAACGCAGGCAATGTTCAGGGTGGTGAAATTCTCCCTCGTCTTCGGTACGAGGAAAAAGAGAAAAGCGATCAGGTTAAATCCAGTCGCGAGCCATATGGAGAAGACCAGGTCGTTTTTCCCGTGAAGGCCGATGTAGAGATACTTGAACGAGGCGATGTGAACCGTGGCGGAATAGTATTCCTTGAACCATTCCGCGAGCATGAGGAAAATATTAACGAACATGGCGTAGGCGATGAGTTCCGCTATCTTGAAGATCGCCCTGTCCGAAATCTCCACCTTCGAGACCTTCCTTATAATCTGGAACACGATGAGCATGATCGCCGGCCCGGAACAGAAGGCTGAAGCGATAAATCGGGGAGCGATGATCGCCGAGTTCCAGAAAGGACGTGCGGCAAGACCGTTGTAGAGAAACGCGGTGACCGTGTGAATGGACACGGCGAGGGGAATCGATAAGAGCACGAGGGGCCAGTACAAATTATGATTCGGTTCCCTGTTGAAATAGTGACTGTAGAGAATATACCCCGAGATAAATATGTTCAGTGCAAAGTAGCTGTTCAGTGCCAGGATATCCCACGAGAGAAGCGACCGGGGAAAGTTCATTCGCCCGAGAAGGGGAATCAGGTGCCACACTCTGTCGGGACGACCGAGATCCACGGTGACAAAAAGGAGGCACATGACAATGGCAACTACAGCGAGAAGTTCCCCCAGGACAGCGATCTCCCTTATCGACTCGAATTTGTAAATGTACCCCGGGATAACCAGGTAGACAGCCGCGGCGGCAACTCCCACGAGGAAAGTAAAGTTCGAAATGTAGAACCCCCACGACACCTGGTCGCGCATGTTTGTCACAATCATCCCCTTGTGGAGCTGGTAGAGGTACCCCCCCACACCGAGGATAATGAAAAATGAGAGGTATCCCAGCCAGATATAATATTTTTTAGAACCCGTGAAGGCGATCTTCACCGAGCTCACAATGAAGGACGTAAATTCTTTTCTCTTCTTCATTCCCTTAAGTCCCCTCTTGTTATAAGCCGAAGAAATAGAAAAATTTCGGCTGTGTATTCAAATCCTCTTTGAAGATATAGACTCTCTTGTTTTCGATGATGTAGCGGATCTCGCTTTCCGGGTCAGTCAGGTCGCCGAATTTTCTGGCTCCTACCGGACACACTTCCACACATGCCGGATACCTCCCTTCCCTGGTTCGCTGAATACAGAATGTGCACTTTTCCACTACCCCCTTGTACCTGGGCCTGTTGCCCAGGTAGTGAGTTCGAGGATTCATCTCTTCCGCGGGAATATGCGGTTTCGACCAGTTGAAATGGCGGGCACCGTAAGGACAGGCTGCCATGCAGTAGCGACAGCCGATACACCAGTTGTAGTCGATCGCCACGATCCCGTCCTCCTCCTTCCAGGTTGCCTCCACGGGACAGACCTTGGTGCAGGGAGGTTTACGGCACTGGTGGCACTGGACGGGCATGTAGAAGTAGCCCTCTTCGGGCACCACATCAGGGTTGTAGTAGATCTCCGATTCCTCTATATCGATGCCTTTTTCCTTTTCCATACGGAGGACTTTTATCCATTGGATCTGGGGGTCCCTCGATTGGTTGTTCTCTTCCACGCATCCGTAGACACAGCGCCGGCAGCCGACACACCTGGAAAGATCGAGGGCATACGCGAAGGTTACGTTCGGGAGTGGAGCCTCAGCGGTAACACTGACCTTTTTCCCGTATTCCTTCGAATATTCTTTCTCGAGCCTCACCAGGACCTTCTGGAGATCTTCCTTGGTAAAGCGCTTGAAGTGGTTCTGAAACAGGGCATCCCACCCTGAGGCATCTGCTTTTTTCCCTGGAATGAGAGCAGCCGCAGCTGCCGCACCCACGCCTTTGAGAAACTTCCTCCTGCTCCTTCTCTTTGCTTCACTGATCTTCTTGCTGGACATCTCGTGTGCTCCTCTGGGTTATTTCTTCGTTATTTGATTTCAGTCGGCCTCTTGGGAGGAGGAAGGGGAACTATCGGCTTGAAGTGAGGGGAATGAGGATTGTGACAGCTCGCGCAGAGAAAATATTTTTTCTGTCCATCCCACATTCCCACGCGTTTCCCATGGACACCTGCTCTCCAGTCCCTGTACTTGTCGCCGTGACACTGCCCGCAAAGTCGGTAAGATTTCGTAAAGGGGATTTTTTCTCCCGATACGAGGTGGAGCATATCCCTGTTCTTTGCATCGTGACAATCGAGACACCAGCGCTGGCCCTCCGCGTGATTGAGTTTTATGTTTTCATGTTCTTCCGTAAGTTCTCGTCTCTCAGTATTCACTTCCATGTCCTCATGACAGTTGGAACAGGGGAAAATGCCCTCAGAGAAGGGCGGCGGGGCAACAGGAAAAGATCTTACATCTTTTCCGTGGCATAATGAACACCTCTTTATATAGGTCATCTTACCCTTCGCGATCAGCTTCTCAATCTTTTTTGCTTCCTCAATTTCTGCGAGGCTCCGTACATATGCGATCACATACCAGATCTTATCCTTGCCAAGGGTTTTCATGAAGGAGGGCATCTTCCCGCCATGGCGCCCTTTGGAAATGGACTCGAAGAGCTTCGCGTCCGAGGATCCATATCTCCATGCACCTCCCGTCAACCTGGGTCCGATCTTTCCCCCGCCCTCTTTTCCGTGGCAGGCGGCGCATCGCTCAAGGAAAACAACCTTTCCCTTCTGGGCCAGAATTTCGAGCCTGTGCTCCTCCTCCATATCGCTTGAAATACTTCTCAAGTAGGCGATGATCTGCCAGATATTCTCATCGCCAAGATATTTTTTCCACCCATGCATTCCTCCGGGACGGCCTTCAGAAATGGACTTGAAGATAGCCCCTTCCCGGGAACCATACCTCCACTTCTTGTCCGCCAGGTTGGGGGCCACACCCCCTTTTGCATCCTTCCCGTGGCAAGCAGAACAATTTTCAAGATAGTGGGTTTTTCCCGCCTTGATCATCTCCTCTTTCTTGAAGCGCTGGATATCCTCAGAGAGGCTCCGCACATAGGAGATCACAGACCAGATCTCTCCTTCCTTGAGAACTTTTTTAAATGAAGGCATCCCCCCTGCCCGCCCCCCGATTATGGAGCGGAAGAGATCGCTGTCCTTTGACCCGTACTTGAACTTCCCTTCAGAAAGGTCGGGTCCCACGATCCCTCTCGACTTCACCACATTCAGATACCCCCTCTCGTGATGGCCCTGGCCGAAACTCCTCGATGTGGAAATAAGGAGAAAAATGGTGCTTAATGTAACAATTGACAAAAAAACAATGCTCTTTTTAGTGTTAGAGAACAATAAAAACATCAAACCGTCTCCTTGAATCGGGATTGGTGCGGGGAGGTTGAGACATACCCCTTCACAACCACTGAGTTCTTAACACAATCCTTTCACTCAGTCAACGATGTAATAGTACACTCTCAAACCTATCCAAAACTTGTACACAATATACAATATACACTATCTGTTCTGATCCGTCATCTTTTAGATACCATTCTTTTCTGCTTTCGCACTCCTCATGAAAAAAACCATGAAAACCACTGAAAACATGAAAAGGGAGAGAAGGTAGAATGCGTCGTTGAACCCCATCATCATCGCCTGCCTCACCATCTGTCCGTAGATTCCTTTCATGGCCAGACGTTCGGAAAGCCAGGGGGCAAGGCCGGTCCTTCCCGCGATGAAGAGTTTTCCCTTCTCGAGAATGATGTTAAAGCTCTCGTTGAAGCGGTGCATGTGCTCGGACAGTCGGAGGTGATGAAGCTGTGAATGCCTGGTGAGAACGGTAGTGGAAAAAGCGATCCCCATACTTCCTCCAAGGTTTCTCAGAAAATTGAACATAGCGGTAGCGTCCCCCATCCTCGGCTTCGGGATCAGCGAGAGAGTGAGGTTGATGAGAGGGACGAAAAGGGCAGCCATCCCCATCCCGAGGATCATGCGGGGAATCATGATGGAAAGAAAATCGGCCTGGAGGCTGAAGCGGCTCATAAGACGTGTGGCAAGGGCGCAAAGGAGGATTCCCACCGTCAGGACGTACTTGGGGTTATATTTATCGGTGAGCTTTCCCGCGATAGGCATACAGAGGAGAGTAACGACTCCTCCCGGGGCGAGTATCCATCCCGCCTGAAAGGCTGTGTACCCCATGAGGATCTGCACGTAGAGAGGGAGGAGGACAACACTCCCGAGAAGGTTGAAAAAGGTGATGAACATGGCAAAATTTCCTAAGGAAAAGGAGAGATTCTTGAACAGGCGGAGGTCGAGGATCGGTTTCTTCGAGAAAAAAAGCTCTACGATTACAAGAAGCACCAGTGCAGATGCCGAGAATATGAGAAGGTAGACGATGAGAGGGGATTGAAGCCATGCCTCCCTTTCCCCTTTGTCAAGGATGAACTGGAGTACACCCACCCCCAGTGTTAAGAGGATAATTCCCAGGTAGTCTATCTTGCCCCGAACTTTCTCATGGTATGAAGGATCGAATATGAAGAGAGTTACGAGGAAAATGGCCAGAACACCGATTGGGCCGTTGATATAGAAGATCCACCTCCAGGAGAGATGGTCAGTGACGTATCCCCCCAGAAGAGGGCCGGCGATGGGCCCGAACATGGCCCCTACACCGAATATGGCCATGGCCATCCCGTGCTCCTCGGGGGGGAAAGTCTCCAGGAGTATGGCCTGTGAGATCGGCTGGAGAGCTCCCCCCCCGATCCCCTGGAATATCCTGAATACGATGAGCATGCCAAGTGATGTCGATGCTCCGCAAAGAATGGAACTCACCGTGAAGAGCGAGATGGAGAGGATGAGGTATTTCTTTCTCCCGAAAAGCCGGGCAAGCCACCCCGACATGGGAATAATTACCGCGTTTGACACAAGATAAGAGGTAAGGACCCATGTTGCCTCGTCGAGGCCCGCCGAGAGAGACCCCCTGATATGATCCAGGGCAACGTTCGCCACGCTTATGTCGATAATTTCGATCAGGGTGGGGATCATCACCGTTAAAGCGATGACCCACTTGTTGACCCCTCTTCGAGGCATGGCTTACCTCGATACCAGGACGGTAGGAACCACCGACATACCCACTCTCAGTGAGACTCCCTCGGGGAGAGGCCCGTCGAAAACAATTTTCACAGGAACACGCTGAACCACTTTCACGTAATTTCCCGTCGCGTTTTCCGCGGGGAAAAGAGAAAATGCAGACCCCGTGCCCGCCATGAAGCTCTCCACGCTCCCTTTAAGCTCCTCGCCAGGATAGGTATCAATCCTTACGATAACCTTGTCCCCTACCTTCATATGCTCTATCTGAGTCTCCTTGTAGTTTGCCACGACCCATAGCTTCTCCGTGGACACAAGGGCCATCAGGGGCTGACCTACACTCACGAAATTTCCTACTTCCACATTTTTTTGAGTGACGAAGCCGTCGCCTGGAGCTTTCACGAAGGTATATTTAATGTTGAGCTTCGCGTTCGCAACAAGAGCAGAGGCAGCGCGAATCCCCGCTTTCGCCGTCGCGAGGGATGACGTAAGCGAGGCAACCTCAGCTTTTTTCGCCGCCCGGGCGGCCACGGCAACATCGAAGGCAGTCTTCGCGCTGTCAAAAGCGCTCTTCGGCGATACTGCCGATTTGTAAAGTTTTTTTGCTCTCCCATAATCAATTTTCGCCTGGGAGAGCTTTGCCTCCGCAAGAGCAAGAGCCGCATTCCCCGCCTCTACAGCCTTTTCTGCCTGAAGATACATTTTGCGAGACGATTCGAGCCCTGCCTCGGCTTCCTGCAGCCTGACCTCGTATCTCTCAGGATTAATCCGTACCAGGAGATCTCCCTTCTTTACCTCTTCGTTATCATCAGCGAGCACCGCCTGGACCGTTCCCTTTGCCTTCGGTGAGATAGTGTAGACTGTTCCCTTCACGAAGGAATCATCGGTTGTCACATGGGTCTGCTTATAATGGTAAATTATTATCCCGGCCACGCCCCCGGCGAGAAGTAGGCCGGTGAAGATGAAAAGGGCGATTTTCCCTTTCCTGTTTCCCCCTTTTCCTTCCCCCATCCCGGGGCCGTTCTGAATATCACTCAATCTTACGCACCTTTACGGAAATTTTTTGTCTTGATGTTAGTAACTGCTTACTATAGTTTAAAGGACCGTCTTAGTCAAGGTCTTCACTGAAGAGTTGCATCCCTTGAAAGCGTGAACAGCACTCTTCCCCCTTTCTCCCTACGATACCAGCCTTTTCACCGCATTCAACGCCCCTTCGTAATCGGGATGGGTCTTTACCTCGGGAACAATCTGGATGTAGCGGATCAGATCGCCAGAATCGATCAGGAAGATGGCACGGGCAAGAAGCCTCAGCTCTTTGAGTACTACCCCGTATGCGAGCCCGAAAGAGAGGGTTCTGTGATCTGAGAAGACCTTTACCCTGTCGATACCCGCAGTGGAACAGAACCTGGATTGGGCGAAAGGGAGGTCGATACTGATGGTGAGAAGCTCTACGCTATCGGGGAGCTTTGCAGCTTCCTCATTGAACCTTCTTGTCTCCGCGTCGCATATGGGAGTGTCGAGGGATGGGACAGTCGAGATGAGTTTTATTTTTCCTTTAAAGTCGCTGAGTGTGACTTCTTTGAGAGTGCCATCCAAGACGGTGAAATCAGGGGCCCTCTCCCCTTCCTTGACTTCGTTCCCTTCGAGAGTGAGCGGATTCCCCCCTATCGTGACGATCTCCTTCCGTTCCATGTCTCCCTCCTTATCATTGAATTTTCACAAATCCTCTCAAAATCAATCCTGGTGGAGCATTTTTTTCATTATATCAATACTCCATTATGGTGCAGCGAGGAGCAAATGGTTTCCCGGAAAGAGGATCGATGGCATAATAAGCCACATGGATAACCACCATTCAAATGAAGGAGAATTTTCTCATGGCGACTAAACCTCCGAAAACGTACAGGGAATTGAAAGAAAAGTATGGGCCATTCATCGAAGCGGTTGAGACGCTGGGGCACAGGGTGAGAGAATCGGGGCCGATAGAGGCGAAAACCGCCCACCTGATCCAGCTTGCCGCAGCCGCCGCGATCCGCTCTGAAGGGTCTGTGCACAGCCACGTGAAAAGAGCCCTAGACGCGGGAGCCTCCCCGGACGAAGTCCGCCACGCCCTGATCCTGCTCACATCGACTATCGGGTTCCCCACAGTTGTAGCCGCACTCACATGGGCGGGAGACATTATGGATTGAGTGTCGGATCTGGCTCCTGTTTCTCAGTTCACCTTGCGGTATGGCTTCTTTCGTCTATAATAGTACTATTTCAAGGAAGAATGGTACTCGTCATAGTCGTTTTTTGTGCGCCTGTAGCTCAGTTGGATAGAGCAGCGGACTTCTAATCCGCAGGCCGGGGG
>CAZPLX010000051.1:0-8450 GCA_964587345.1 uncultured bacterium | reverse complement strand
GTCGTTCGGAATCGCCATGGGATAGGCATAGTAATCCGGTGTGGCCGCTTCCACCGTGGACAAGCAGAACATCATCAGACGTGAGGTTGAGCTTCCCCGGGGAAAAGAGGGCGTGTTCGACGGTGGGGCCGTCGAGAATGAGGGTCGCGGCGAGGGGAAGGGTCATGTCTACGGGGACCTCGATGAGATTTCCCGTGTCGAAGGCAGCGAAGGCCTGAAGGGTAGCCTGATCTCCTCCACCCTGGTAACCCCCTATGTGTCCCTCTCTCTGGGCATCAAGGGTTACCGTGGGTGATTGGCGGTTGAAGACCATGGGATCAACGAGTACGAGCTGCCCCAGGGCCAGGCGGCCTTCCTCCTCCGCCTCCGGGGAGAGCTCCACGACCTGTCCCACTCCCGCGTCTCCAAGGACGTGGTTCTCCTTGTCTCCCAGTACGTCGACCGGATCAGAGGTGATGCCGTTTATGACGTTGTGGGTGGCTCCCGCGTAAAGGATCTGAATCAGGGCCTGGCCCGCATTCACTTTTGGTGTGGGGCGTACAAACTTCCGAAACCCCAGGGCAGGATCCCTGTGGACGATGCTCATCCCGTCTGTGTTGCGGGTAATTCCGTACGCCTCCTGGTAGAGAGGAATAGGGTCGATACCGACCCGAAGGGGATTGGTCCCGAGCCGCTTGACGAGTGAATCGGGGACGTTCACGTATGGGTCTGCCACGGGTGCGTCAGGCCGATATGATGAAATCGCAGCCTCCTCTCCTTCCCGGGACGCGATGATCCTGTCCAGGAGGTTGATGAGGGTTCCCTTGACCTTCAGCCCGTCGGTGTTGGGCATACCCTGAAAGAGTGGGTCTGCCCGAAAAAATTCAGTGTCCCCTCCCCGGATCTGGGCGCGCACCTCATCAGAGAGAAGGGCCTGCTGCATTTTCTCGAGAGTTTCGAATGGTTTTCCCGCGTAGAACTTGATCAGTTCATACATGATCTTCGCGGTGAGGGTCATGGGAAGGAAGGTCTCCTCCCCCTCAAACCCCGGCACATCGCAGATAAGGAAGACGATATCCTGGACATCCGGCTTGACCTGGGGATTCAGTTTCTGGTTGATCGTTTTCTGGATGAGATCGATCAGATCCTGGCTGGGCATAACTCCAGGCTGCAGGGCTGCCACGACGACAGGAGTGCGGTCCTTCGTGGGGTGGTGGATGAAGGTCACACCGACTTTTTTGAAGAAGCGTGTGTGCTCGTTCAGAACGTTCTCGTATATGGTTTCGTTCACCAGGTGGCCGTTGACGTTGGCGATATTTCCCGATCTCCCCGAAGCGTAGAAGGTCCTCGGGGTGACAGAGTCGTCCGGACCGGAAAGGATCAGGGAGTCTTCCGGACTTTCGGGATCGTAGAGAATCCGGACCCAGTAGGCCGAATCGCCGCCGTCGTGGGCGATTCGCACTCCCTCCCTTCCTTTTCCCGGCCACTCTGGCGCGAAAGCATGGGCGTAATATTTAGCGGCTGTCAGTTCCGGGTCAGGCCGGGGACGCCTCTTTTCCCCCTCGTTGCTTCCCATCAGCCACCCCATCCGGTGAGGCTGGGCGCCCCGGTAGAGGAGTTGCCCTATTACACCCTTGCTCCCCCGTCCCCGGGAGGTAATGAGTGCATCGGTCACCTCCTGTGGGTTCTCAACCCTGTTTCCTTCCTCGTCCTCAAGACTGTCGGCAATCACGGGATTTACCCAGGGCAGGGGGAGGATCTCGGGGTGCTCGTAATCCATTTCGATGGGAGTCCGGGTGCGGGCGACTACGTCCTCCGGTGTGGAGCTTTTGCAGAGTTCAGCAATCTCAGATTGGTATGTGGACGCGCACCTCTTTTCAAGGGTCGGGCGCCGTTTAAATGTGGCGTGCTGTGAACCGAAATCTTCCGTCCTCCACAAAGAATTAATCGCCACATCTCCAAGGATTGCCTGGATCCGCGCATGGGCAGGGTAGGAGTAGGGCGCCGCGCAGCCGCAGGTCCCGGGCGCTCCCTCCCTCTTTAGGGAACTCACGTCGAAGCCCCCCCTTTTCGGTTCGAAGAGGCCGTCTACCTTCGACATGGCCTCGTAGATGGGAGACCCCGCCTTTAAAAATGACGCGCCGAAGTCCTCGATCACCTGTGCAAGCCTCCTCGGAGTGGGAACGAAGCTCTGGAGAATGAAAGTACGGCCCTCTAACATGGGAAACCAGAGAGCATATGCGGGCCCCACGATCCATCCGTAATCGGTGGATGTGTGGTGGATCTCGTGGGGTGCGAGCCCGAATGAGTTGAACATGGTCTGTGCACCGGCAATGACCGATCCCACGAGGGTGATGATCCCCTTGGGCTGGCCTGTGGAGCCGCTGGAGTAGCTGAGAAAAGCGGCATCTCCCCCTCCCATCTCGACAGACGTAAATTCGTTGATATTTTTCCCTTCCTTCTTGAGCTTCTCTTCCGTGACCCTTATCGCCTCGTCCCAGAGAATGTCTCTGCCTGGCACAAGTGGTGTCTTCGTGAGAAGCCCCCGCTTAGTCAGGCGATCATAAACGATCAATTTTTCATCTCTCTCGTAGGGTTTTTCAAAGGCCTTAAAGATTCTGTGGATAGCCTTTTTCTGCCTCTCAATGGTCTCGAGTTTTTCCGGGGATATTCCCTTTTTTGCCGCATGGTGAAGGATAAACTCGGAGACGCTCAACTGCTGCTCGGGGGTCACTCCTGTCATTTCAGCGCTGCGGGGTTTTTCTGACGCAAGTTTCCTCAGATGGTTTTTCACCCAGTCCCTGTGGCGTGCCTCGATCGCATCCCCCGCAGTTTCCAGCACTTCCCCCCACCGTTCTTTTAACTGCTTCGCAAACTCCCTGGATTCGGAACTCACGGAGGGGCCCGGATTGGATTTTCCCTGAACCTTGAGCAGGGCTTCCGTCAAAAGGGGAATGTATCGATTAAAAAAGAACCTGTTCCGCTGGGCAGCCTCTTCCCTTTTTTTCTCCTGGCGAATCGCCTCGTCCCGGGCGCGGAGGGCTTTCTTGATCTCTTCTCGTTCTCCTTCTTCGAGTGACGAGAGGACAACGCGCTTGATATGGTTTTCGCTCACAAGCCCCAGGAATTCCCTCATCGAATCAAGGCTGTAGGTAACCTTGTCCTCAAGCCGTTCCCTTATGGATTCCCCGATCCGCGTGGCATCTTCGGCCAGTTCCTCCGGCATCCTCTTGAGGGCTTTTTCTAGGCGCGAAAGGTATTTGGCTTTCGGGAGGTAGCGCCTGAGAGCAAGGTCGACAGAATCCTTTTTGAGCTCCCTGGAGCGGTCCCCCACGCGGTAGCCGTCCTCGGTGATGATCAGTTTGGCACCCATGTTGTAAAGTGTGTCGCTGAACATATCAGGCCCTTTGGCCCCGAAGAGGAAGTGGTAGACTGCCCCCACCAGGGTTGCCGCAAGCTGTGCGATCAACCCCTTGATATCCGTTGACATATAGATGATCACCATGTCGCCCGGGGAAACTCCCATATCAACCAGAACGTTTGCAAGGCGGTTCGCCTCACGGCGGATCTCACGATAGGTGTAGCTCGTAACATCCACGTTTTTCCCATCCACCTGGTCTTCGCCGATGTTGATGACAGTGCGTGTGTCTAAAAGGCCCCGATCCTCGAGCTGGTCGAATATAGCCCGGGCGGGATTGATCTTCCCGTCCTCGAAGCGGCGGATCACCGGGTAGCTTTCAAGGTTGAGGGAGACAGAGGGCCGTTCGCTCCAGCTGTAGGGATAGATCATGTCGAGCTCGAACTTTTCAGGATTGGTAATCCATGCCCGGCGGACCACCCGCCAGCCCATCTGGGTCTCCATCAGCGACCGGATCACTCCAAGTTCGTCGCTCACCTGTGTGTCCGACCATTGGAAGTTGCGAAGAGAGATGTGGAGACTCAGACCATTTTCTTCCTTCCCTTTGCGGTGAAAAGAGTGTTTTTTTTCTCCTACGTGATAGTCTCCCCGGGGAAGGATGTACTCATTCTTTTCATATGTGAAGGGAATATTCCTCTCTACATGGCATCCTGTGGGGATGGGTGAGGCCTCAAGCTCTGTTCGGAATCCCCTGTCGTCAGTCAGAATGATGCGATCAAGATGACTGTTCATCTCTTTTGAGATGAATCCTTTCGCAAGGCCAAGGACCCCCTCTAGGTGGGCAAATCCGGCGGTCATCTCCTGGGAGAACTTGAGCTCCACCTCACGCGCCTCCTCCTCCTCGTAGAGACCCTCTACCGAAAATGTGTCCATGAGAAACTCGGTCACCCAGACAGCCTGGGCAGAGGCCGATCGCATGGCAGCAAGGGATTCCCGGGCAAATGGGTCCCCCTTGCGGGAAGCCTCCTCCAGGCTGGAGAAAATATCCCCAAGGTATCCCCGGCGTGCCTGGCCGAAGGAGAAGTGTTTTTCAATATTCTCTTTCAGATCTCGAACTTCCTTCTCGAGGGTCTCATGAGGTATCCCTCTTTTCTTAAGAAGAGCAAAGATGTGCCCCTTATCTATTGGTCCCACGGTACTTTTGAGGTCGCCAAGGAAACCTTCTCCGTCGCCACCCGCGTATCCCTGGGCAAGTCCCAGGCCTAGAGCCTCTTTCCCGTTCATGGGGGAGGCGGTGAGGCCATAATATTTGGCTGCCCCAGGCCCCATGCGGAGGGGTAGAAACCACGTGGCACCGTTTCCCGGGATGAGGCCTATCTTTACCTCGGGGAGCTGAATCCTCGTGGTCCCATCTGTGATCATGAAATCCGCCGCACAGGCTATTCCCAGGGCTGAGCCCGTACAGAGGCCACGAACCACACTTATCGTCGGGATATTCAGATTACGGATTTTGTCGCACAGACTCTTCAGATCTGCGAGAAAGGTGTATGCCTGGTGACTCGAACCGGGGGTGAGAAGATGGCCCATCGTGTCGAGATAATCTGTCCCCCCAGAGAAATTCTCCTCTCCCTCGATAATGAGTGCGCGGGTGGAACCCATCTCTGCAACCTGGTCAACGAGACTATTTAGGCGGGCGATGTCCGGAGCCCTGAGAGAGTTCAGTCTATTCGAGCCCTTAATCCGGATGGTGGCAATTCCTCCCCTCCCATTAATCAGTTCAGCCATGTCCACGCTTTTCATTGTCCCCCCCTTTTTATCTCGTGGGTGTTGAAGAGGTATTGTGGAACCATAGAGGTGGAATATCCTTGTATGTTATATTGATATTAATAACCGTTAGATTATTCCGATATGATTCTGATTCATAAAAAGAGAGATGAGTTCAGGACTCACGGCAGCAGTGATTGAGGGGATGTACAAGAAGGAGGCAATCTTCCAATGTGGTTGAATTCTCTGGAATTGGCTAACCTTAATATTTCTTCGGCTTATGGCCCTGAAACCGAAGTAGTATTCACGTTTTCTTTGAAAAATCAGGGGCTTATTTTTTCAGCGATCCCTTAAACCACTTCTCCTGCTTTTTCGTGCTGAACCACCCCTTCTTCGTCCACGTGTAGGTGACATCTATGGAATCTCCCTCGACGCTCCCTTTCCATACTATCTTCCCATGTTTCGGGTTTCGGGTCTCCCGTTTAGGGTTGACTCGAAACCGGTATATTCTGGGAACTGGAAACTGGTTGTTCTCCTATCTCCAGTGCCTGGAATGATTTTCTTTATCATCCGCCTTCCCTTTAGATCCGGAGCCGAACGGTCGGGAGGAAGAAAGTTTCTTCCCGAATCTTTGTCCATTGCCATTCTCTCCCCGGTTTCTGGCGGACTGACTCCTCTTCCCTCCATTTCCTTTTGAATGGTGAACTGTTCTTGCCGGTTCCTCTCCCGGGATAACAAAGCGCGGGAGAGTCTGGCCGATGTAGCGTTCGATGCGGTGAAGAACACCTAACTCCTGGTATGACGCAAGAGATATGGCAATGCCCGAAGCGCCTGCCCGGCCGGTCCGGCCAATGCGATGGACATAATCCTCTCCATTAAGGGGAAGGTCGTAATTGATCACGTGGGTTACGCCGGTGAGATCGAGTCCACGGGAGGCCACATCTGTCGCCACGAGAAGCCTGATCCTGCCGCGCCTCATGTTCATGGTGGTGCGGTTGCGGGCATTCTGTGTCATGTCCCCGTGCAAGGCCGCAGCGGAATGCCCATGGCTGTTCAGTTCTCTGGCGAGATTATCTGCATTCACCTTTGTGGCAGAAAAAATGATCGCCCTGGTCATGCCCTTGTCCGTCAGGAGATGTTTTAGTATCCGGTTCTTGTCTGACCTGGAGGCTGTGTAGATACGTTGTTCAATCTCTTCGAGGGTTACTTTTTTTCCTGTAATCTCCACCCTTACAGGCTTTTTGAGAATGTACCGTGACAGTTTTTCCACCCCTTTGTTCCAGGTGGCAGTAAAGAGAAGGGTCTGGCGGGTGGGAGGGGTCGCGGCGGCGATGGTCTTCACGGCTTCGCTGAATCCGATATCGAGCATGCGGTCGGCTTCATCAAGCACGAGGAGTTCGAGGCGGGAAAAGTTGATTCGCCCTCTTTTCATATGGTCGATCAGCCGTCCCGGGGTGGCCACAATCATATCCACGGGCCGTGAGAGCAGTTTTTCCTGTTTATTGTAGGGCATTCCGCCGAGGATCGCTCCGCTTCTTATTTTCATGAATTTTCCGTAGATGTGTATGGATTCGGTGATCTGATTGGCCAGTTCCCGTGTGGGGGTGAGCACCAGCACCCTTGGCCCCCGGGATTTAGAAGATGCGGTTGAGGGGGCGGTAAGGAGCGAAAGGGCAGGCAGCATGAATGCCGCGGTTTTCCCCGTGCCGGTTGGGGCCGAGGCGATCAGGTCGTGTCCGGCCATAGCTTTTGGGATGGCCTGCTCCTGGATGGGTGTGGGCGCACTGTAGCCGCACAGGTTTACTGCCTTGAGAATGGGTGGTGCGAGTGTAAAATCTGAAAAAGACATGTTACTCCTTTTAGTTTCCTGTCCGGGATCATCTGTTCCAGGACGAGAATTGTTTTATTTGGGTGCGTGGGCCAGAGGGATACCCCTGCATGTCTCTGATAACAGAGACCGGGCCAGCACTCATATGACCGGCGTAACTACATCGTTCGCCAACCAATGGTGCCGATGCGATTTCAGAAGAATACTGAAAGCAAGGGGGGTTAGTGATCGATGAACGTGGCAGATGAGTGGCGAGAATCGCAATGATATTTCGTCACTATCATGCCAGGTCGTTAATTAACAGTCACCGGGCAGTATACAGGATAAATACCAAATTGCAACTAATATAAAAATAAAATGAGAGAAGTTTGCCCTAAGAATTGCGAGGAAATTATAGCTAACGAAATATCGGGTGTCAGGTCTATACTTTTGAGATGAGAGTATTTGAGCGATCCCGGGAGTAAATGTCTGTGATGAAAGAGAAAGATACTCGAGATTATATCTACGGTTATAGCGCTCGAGAGGGGTAGAGGCCCTGAAAAGTGGAATGATAGATATAGATACATGGGAAATGGGAATATCTGATCTCTATCGCATCACCATGGAGAATGGTACGTTCAACTACACGTTTTTTAAGGTCTTTGCATTGAAATAGGAGTGTGCAGTTCGGGAGGAATTGGAGGCCCAGATTTCGGGAACAGGGTGTAATCTGGAGGGTGAATTCTGGAAGTTGACACTTAATGCTGGCGTAGCTCTGGAGGAGAGCTGGATAATGTGGAGCGAGGATGCCATCGGGAAGATCAGGGAGATCAGGTCATGAAAATAACCATATTTAATGGAAGCCCCCACGGAAGAAGTGGAAACACACACGTGATAGTGGAAGAGTTTTCCCGTGGGGCAATGGAAGCAGGAGCCGGGGTGGAGAACATCTTCCTTGTGAACAAGAAAATCACCCACTGTCTGGGCTGTTTTCATTGCTGGGTGAAGACACCCGGGAAATGCGTCATAGATGATGATATGAAAGAGTTATTACAAATAATCATGTCATCAGACATTATTGTGTTTGCCACCCCGCTATATGTGGATAATGTTACTGGAATCATGAAAAACTTCATGGACAGACTTATCCCCCTTGCCGACCCCTATTTCGAGAAAGATGAGGGGGGTGAGTGCCGGCACAGCAGTAGATCCGAAAGTGTACCTAAAATCGCTGTGATCTCGAATTGTGGTTTCCCGGAACAGAGCCATTTCCAGGTGCTCAAGCTTCTGTTTAAAAGAATCGCCAGGAACATGAATTCTGAGGTAATCGCTGAAATATATAGGGGCGGAGGAGGGATTCTCACGGGTCAGTCATTGATACTGAAACCGCTCTTATGGAACTACAAGAAGTTACTTAGAAAAGCGGGAAGAGAAATAGTCGAAGAGTTAAAACTATCTGAAAAAACCATTTCCGACCTTGAAAAGCCGATAATTCCCGATGCACAGTATATTAAGGGCGCAAATAAAAACTGGGATGAGTTA
>CAZPLX010000050.1:0-8531 GCA_964587345.1 uncultured bacterium | reverse complement strand
CCTGTTCCGCCCACTTCGTGTGAGTCACTGTATATGCAAGCACGGAAAGAAGGCTGATAAACACAACAAATCCGGGAAGGACGAAGCGGGTTGGATTACTCATTTTCACCGTCGATATCCGGTGGGACAGAAAGACCGCGAAGAGGATGAGAACAAGGATGCCGCCCACATAAATGAGAAGCTGGGTCGCGGCGAGAAAATCCGCGCTGAAGTAGACGTAAAGCCCTGCCACACCCCCGAAGGTAAAGAGGAGGGACACCGCAGAGTGGATAATATTGGGCAGAAAGGCGACCATGAGTCCCGATACGACCGTTATTGCCGCGAGGATGTAAAATATCAGTTCAGAAGGCCCATGCATCATTCATTCTCCCCTTCCTGCTTCTTGCCGCTCTCCCCGGCTTTTTCATCCCCATTAACCGCTGCCACGGGGACGTTTTCTTTCTCCTCACCCTCTTTTCCTTTTTCACCGCCTTTCTTCCCTTTCTCCTCTTTCCCCTTCGGTATTTCAGGAGGCTCAGTAACAAAATGGAGAATGAGTTCTCCCCTGCTTTCCGAGGCCCTCCCATCATGCCCCTCGGAATGGACCAGACATTTTGTGGGGCAGACCTCAGTGCAGAGCCCACAATACATGCAGCGGCCGATATTGATGTCGTAGTGGGTAAGGATCCTTTTCTTGTCGGGGCCAGTCACAAACTCCAGCGTGATACAGTCTACGGGACATATCCGCGCGCACATCCCACAGGAGATGCAGCGGGGAACGTCATTGTGGAGGAAACCCCGGAAACGGTCGAAGGACTCCCGCACCTCTTCAGGATACTGCTCCGTAATCTCTTCCCTCGCATCCACGCCGTAACGGGCTGTAATTTTCATTCCCAGGAAGATGGTGTAAACCGCTTCCCATATATTATGCATATATATCTTGAAACTCATATCTTCATTACCTTCCGAAAAGGGATACGATAAGTCCGGGAATCCCTTTCCCGTTGAAAACAAGGGTCCATAGTGCCACCCCGATTACATTCACGAATGTGAGGGGAACCAGGTATTTCCAGCTTATCTGCATGAGTTGATCCACCCTCAATCTGGGAAGAGTCCAGCGCACCCACATCATGATGACAATAAGTGCCATTACTTTCGCGAGAAATACTCCCAGAGAAAGTATATTCCCGAGAATTGGCGAGAGCTTCGCCGCGTCGACAAATGGCACCTGCCACCCTCCCAGATAGAGGGCCGCTGCCAGGGCGCTCACAACGAACATATCTCCATATTCAGCCATGAAGAAAAAGGCAAAACGGATTCCCGAATACTCCACATGATAGCCTGCGACAATTTCCGACTCTGCCTCGGGAATATCGAAGGGTGTCCTGTTCGTTTCCGCGAGGGCCGCAATAAAGTAGAGGACGAACGAAAAGATCATGAAGGGGTTGTGAAAGATGTTCCATCCGAAGATCCCTAGATATCCCCCCTGGCTCTTGATGATCTGCTGAAGGGAGAGAGACCCTGCGAGAATAATGGGGGGCATGAGTGCCATTCCCACGGGAACCTCGTAGCTCACTATCTGGGCTGCGGCTCTCATCCCTCCCAGGAGTGCCCACTTGTTGTTCGAAGCCCAGCCCGCCATGAGAATTCCTATCACCACGAGAGAGGATACTGCCATCACGTAGTAGACCCCGATGTTTAAATCTGCCGCGATCAAACCTACGCCGAAGGGAACCACGACGAAGGCCGCGAAGGAACCGATGAAGACGAGATAGGGAGCGAGAACAAAGAGGATCCTGTCTGCCTGTGCGGGGATGAGATCCTCCTTCAGGAATAACTTGATCCCGTCAGCGATGAACTGAAACCACCCGTTGGGGCCAACTCTGTTGGGGCCAATGCGAACCTGGATGTCTGCTGCAACCTTCCTCTCGATATAGGTGGCGATTCCCTCATATGTGAGAGCGAAGCCAAGGATTACCACAGCAACCACACCCATGAAAAGGAGTTGGAGAATCCATAAGGGGAGAGCCCCCAGAATAGGCGCTGCCGCGGTAATGCTCTTTATGACCTGTTCCATCGAATATTTACCTGTCTATCTCGGGGAGTATGATGTCGAGGCTTCCGATCACGGCTATGATATCCGCGATCATGAGTCCTCGCGTTACCTTGTTGAATATGGAAAGGGCGGTAAAGGATCCCGTCCGTATCTTCAGCCTGTAAGGCTTCGTGGTACCATCGCTCACCAGGTAGAATCCGAGTTCCCCCCTCGGATTCTCTGTCCTTAAGTAGACTTCCCCCTTCGGGGGCTTGAAAACCCTTGGGACCTTTGCCGTATGAGACCCTTCCGGAATCTGGGAGATGGCCTGGCGAAGAATCTTCGCGCTCTCTCCCATCTCTCGTATGCGCACCATGTAGCGGTCGAAGGCATCTCCCACTACTCCCTTCTCCCCGAAGCCAATGGGAATTTCGAAGTCGAACCTGTCGTAGACAGAGTAGGGCTCGTCTTTCCTTAAGTCCCACTTCACTCCCGATCCCCTCAGATTTGGCCCCACGAGACCGTAATCGACCGCCTCCTCCGGAGTTATAGCCCCCACGTTCGCCAGCCTGTGGACGAATATCTTGTTGTAGGAGATGAGTTCGTTGTACTCGTCTATTTTCGGTGCGAAATAGTCGAGAAATTCAGAAAGCTTTTCGAGAAATCCTTCTGGAAGATCATGAGAGACGCCGCCGATTCGTGCGTAATTGTATGTCAGTCGGCTTCCACAAACCATCTCGAAGAGGTCGTTTATCCTCTCACGTTCCCTGATCCCGTAAAGGAATGGGGTAAAGGCGCCCATGTCCGCGGTGAAGGCACCAAATGCAATCAGATGGCTCGCGATCCTGTTCAATTCGCAGACGATTACACGGATGTATTCGGCACGCTCCGGGACCTCTATGCCCGCAAGTTTCTCCACCGTCCAGGCGTATCCGCAGTTGCAGTTCGCCGCGGCAAGATAATCGAGCCTGTCGGTGAAAGGGGTGAACTGGGGGTAGGAAACCCTCTCCGCGATCTTTTCCAGAGCACGGTGGAGATAGCCTATATCGGGACTGGCATCGATCACTACCTCTCCGTCTGTTTTGAGAAGAACCCTTAACACCCCGTGGGTGGAGGGGTGCTGGGGACCCATATTGATGAGTATCTCATCACTCTTTGGAAGCTGTGTTGTCATCATCTTTTACACTTTCACCCCGTGGTAGGAGTCGGGGTACTTGTAGTCTTTCCTCAGTGGATGTCCCGGCCAATCCTCGGGGAGAAGAATCCTTCTCAGGTCTGGATGGCCAGTAAAGATGATTCCGAAAAGGTCGTACGCCTCCCTCTCATGAAAATTTGCAATCCCGTAAATAGCTGCAAGAGAGGGGAGCGTGGGAACTGCCTTGTCTACCTTTACCTTTACCGTAATTTTGTGGAGATGCTTCATGGAGTGGAGATGATACACCACCTCCATCCTATCTTCGTAATCTGCTCCCGAGAGGCACATGAGAGAATCGAAAGAGAGGACTTCCTCCTCTTTGAGGAAAGAAATTACCTCACATACCCGCTCGGATTCCACATAGAGAGCAGGGGGTGAAGAGCCCTCTTCCTGAAGATCGAGGATTACTCCTTCACCATACCTTTTCATCAGAGCAGCTGTTATCCCGTCAAAATCCATTCTACGCCTTTCCTTTAAAATTCTTCTTTTTGTCGATGATTTCCTGAAGGGCGATTATTCCGTCCATGAGCGCTTCCGGTTTCGGGGGACAGCCGGGAACATACACATCCACGGGAATCACCAGGTCAATCCCCTTGACTACACAGTATGAATCCTTGTAAAAGGGGCCCCCGGTGTTTGCACAGGAACCCATGGATATCACATACTTCGGTTCAGGCATCTGGTCGTAGAGGCGCTTCACCCTCTCCGCCATCTTGTGAGTGATCGTTCCCGCAACGATCATAAGATCGGACTGGCGGGGAGTTGCACGGAAGACCGCCCCAAACCTGTCGAGATCGTACCGTGACGCTCCTGTCTGCATGAGTTCGATCCCGCAGCACGCCGTTGCAAAAAGAAGATACCAGAGTGAGGAACGCCTCGACCAGTTGATGAATTTATCCACCGTGGAGAGCATTACTCCTCCCTCCACCTGTTTCTCTGCCCTATAGTTCATGCAGCCACCTGCTTTTTCTTTTCTCCCCCTTCTTTATCTTCATCTCCCTCTCTTTCCTCGATTATCCTGACCCAATCCAGATCTCCCTCCATCCAGACGTATGCGAGACCGGCGAGAAGGATCACTACAAACACAAGAACCTCCACGAATGCCACCGCTCCGATCTTTTTGAAGACCACTGCCCAGGGATAGAGCATGACCATCTCCACATCGAAGACGATGAAGATGAGTGCGATGACATAGAATCGGATGTTGAACTGTATCCAGGACTGTCCGAAGGGTATTTCGCCGCACTCATAGGGCTGGGATTTTACCCTGTTTGGGTTTTTCGGATGAAGGAGACGTGACAGCATGATCATCATTGTCACAGTCATCCCTCCCAGCAGGATGAACACGAGGACGTTCGCATACTTAAGAAGCATCAGACGGACCTCTCACTCCACGATTTTCTCCATACACAACAAAACCCTCCTTTGGGAATTGTCAATAGACACCATCAGTTCTGTTGCTGATAAAGAGGGTAATTTTGTATACAATCAACAGTATACAACACTACCTGAGGGTAAATTGTCAAGGATAATTTTTTCTGTTCACCTCTTTGAAAGGGGACACCATCGCATTAATTTCCAGGACACTCCCCACCTTTTTTGACTCCGAGGGACGTTCCTCATTATAATTCTACTGAGAATGATTATATCAGATTGGAGGTATTTTTCGTGGAGATACACGCCCCTCTCCCTTCTCTCCCTTTAGGCGAAGAGATTCTGTCAGAAGGAGCCGACAGCCTCTTCACCGGCCTCGCAGGTTTCTCCAGAGAATCTGTGCCAGGATCACCTACTGAAAAAGATCTCATCACATGGGGGAAGGGAAACCCCACTCATCCCCCTCGAATCCACGTTGCAATTAACTGTGTTCCCTCTCCCGGGGAGACAATCCGGATCATTCGGAGCGTGGAGGCTCTTGCCGAGGCTGGATACAGCCACTTTATCGTAAACGACCATGGACTGCTCCGCTCTCTTTCTAAGTCCTTTCCCTCAATAACTCTTACCGCCAGCGTCGGCCTCTACGGGACAAATGCGTACGACAGCATCTTTCTCGAGGAACTCGGTGCAAAAAGGATTGTCCTCCCCACCTTCTCCTCTCCAAAAGATGTGGAAGAGGTGAAACATCTCTCCTCTCTCATTGTGGAAGTCTTCGCGCTATGCAGGAGCGAGCCTATCGCCCAGGGGAAATGCATGCTCACGGGATACCTCCTCGCAAAAGAGCCTTCAGACGGCCCCCCTGCTTCCTTTTCGGCGAAAAAACAGGGGAGATGTTTTTCCGTCTGCAAGGGGCTTTTCGCGAAATCTCCTCACCACGACATCACCGGGAACATGACCCCATGGGTGTCGGCAGGTACCGATATTTTCAAGATCGAGGGCAGGTACCGGTCCGTCAAGGAAATCGGGGAGATGGTAAGGAGGGTCAGAAAAGCTGTCGATATGGCAACTTCGTTACAGGAAAACAGGGAATAATATGGAGACCCTACATATGAGATTATCACCCGTATCTCCTTATCGTGGAAGGGAGTTGGCCTGATGGGGGGGAAATCCGCGTTTATCTACCACCCCATCTTCGAAGACAGGGGGCTATCCCCCTTCCCCTCAGTCTGGCAGCGCTACATGTTGACAAAGGAGCTTCTCATAGAGCTCGGTGTCCTGGGTTCCCAGGCCACCAGCCTGATTCCAGAGATGGCCTCTCTGCAGGAGTTGGAGAGGGTACATTCGGGAGAATATATTGAATTTGTCAGACAGAAAAGCCTCGAGGGGAAAGGCTTTCTTGATGGGGGAGATACCCCCGCCTATTCCGGGGTGTACGAGAGGGCACGTGCAAGCGCGGGAGGTTCCGTGGAAGGAGCACTCCTCCTGGGAGGGGGGGAATATCTTCACGCCTTCAACCCTGGTGGCGGACTCCACCACGCAAGATGGGACCGGGCGGGTGGGTTCTGTGTCTTCAACGATGTGGCTCTCGCGGTGCGCACTTTCCAGGAGCGGTTCGGGTACACTCGCATCGCCGTGGTAGACATCGACGGACACCATGCCGATGGAACCCAGGACTATTTCTATTCGTCAAAGGTCCTCACCCTCTCCCTCCACCGGTTCGATCCTCTTTTTTATCCCGGAACAGGGGAACTTGATGAACTGGGAGAGGGGGAAGGGAAAGGATTTTCGGTCAATGTTCCCCTCCCGGCAAGGACCTCGGGAGATATCTACCTTCACGCTTTCCACACACTTGTCCCTCCTCTTCTCACCTGGTACAGGCCCCAGGTCATCATTCTCCAGTGCGGCGTTGATGGACATTACCGGGACCCCCTTGTAAGACTTTATCTGACAACATGGACTTACCAGGAGATCGCATCATCCCTCCATCACCTTTCCCACGACCTGTCGGCAGGCAAGCTTCTCCTTCTCGGGGGAGGAGGGTACAATCCTGAAAATGTGGCCCGATGCTGGGCCATCATCTTCGCAACCGTTGCGGGAGGGGTATCAACAGATCTGGAATCAAAGTTTATCGCACTCCACGACAGGGAGATCAAAAATCCTTCTCAAAGCGATGAGAAAGAGGTAAAGGAAACGGTTTTCACACTCAAAGGACGTCTCGAGGCCATTCACGGAAAGATTTTCTAAGGAGGGAGAGACTAATGGAAGTTATGATAGAGAGACGCGTGAGGTTCGGCGATACAGACCCTTATGGGGTCCTCTTTTTTTCAGTCCTCATGAATTATTTCAAAGAGTGCGTGGATGAGTATTTCAGGGAGCATGGATTTTCTCCTGACGAAGTTTACAGAAATCGCTCCGAAGGATTCGGCCTCCCCATAGTCCATGCCGAGGCCGACTACAGATCCCCTGTAAAGTATGACGACCTGTTAAGGGTCACATGCAGCGTAGGGTCCGTTAACAATAAAAGCGTAACCTTCACCTGCAGCGCAGAATCTTCCGGAACTATCGCGGGGGAGGGGAAACTCATTTTCTCCTCCATATCGTCGGAGTGGAAGTCCATCGATTTACCGGATAGGATCAGGGGACTGTTTTCTAAAGGGAATTGAGCTCTCTAAATAAAACAAGGGGGCCTCTGGCCCCCTTGTGTCCGGCTGCTCTCACAAAGTTTACTCGTCCCGCAGCTTTCTCCTCAGGAGCTTGCCCACTACGGTTCTTGGCATGGCATCGATAAACTGAACTTCTCTTGGGAGTTTATAAATCGCTATTTTCCCCCGGCAGTGTTCGATGAGCTCTTTTTTCAGCTCTTCCGTGCCTTCGACTCCTTCGTTCAGGGCTACAAAGGCTTTCGTCTTCTGCCCCATCACGGGATCAGGGACACCGATCACCCCTGCGTCAGCAACTTTCGGGTGAGTCACGAGGGCTTCCTCGATTTCCTCGGGTCCGATCCTGTAGCCCGAGGACTTGATGAGGTCATCCTCCCTGGAGAGGAACTGAACGTATCCCTCCTCATCCATGGTCACCACATCTCCGGCCATGCACCATCCCTCGTTTACTGCTTTGCTCTGACGCTCCGCATCTTTCCAGTATATTGTCCCCGTGGGGCCCCTTACGATCATCTGGCCGATCTCTCCCGGTCCGCAGTCAGAGAAATCTTCCTTCACCACCTTCACCGTGTATCCGGGAACCGCGGTTCCGATCCAACCCGCCTTCACTTTCTTCGTCACAGCGCTGGATACGAAGACAAACATCATCTCTGTCGTGCCGAGACCTTCAAAAATCTCCAGGCCAAACTTTTCCTTCCAGTCTTCGTACGTTTTTCCGGTCAAGGCTTCCCCTCCCCCCGTGCAGATACGGAGAGAACTGAAGTCGTAATCGTCCGGGTTGATAGCCACGAGCATTTTCCTGTAGGCCGTCGGCAGGGCCGAGAGGATAGTGATTCCGTGTTTCTGGATGTTCTTGAACATGTCGTCCGGTGTAAACCTGGGAATCAAAGAAACGGCACCGCCCCCCCTGAAGGGAATGGTTCCTATGGTGGAGTATCCCGCTGCCATGGCAAGGGGGGCCGGTCCACCTATCACGTCATTTTCCCCCACACCCCAGCATTTTTTTCCGAACCCGTTGGGGACGATGAGGAGTTCCTCATTGAAGTGAACCGTTCCTTTCGGGAGGCCCGTCGTCCCCGAAGTGAAGAGAAGGAGAGATATCTCCATCCTATCTTTTTCAACTGCATCGCACGTGTCGGGATTTTTCATGAGATCCCCGAAGGGGACATACCCCTTTGATCTCACCTCGTCTTCGTCCCCTCCCACAACAACTATATGCTCCACCGAGGTAAGCTCTCCCTTAGCCTTTTCCACTTCCCCAAGGAAGTTTGCCGAAACAACGATCACC
>CAZPLX010000049.1:0-8551 GCA_964587345.1 uncultured bacterium | reverse complement strand
TATTTTGAAGACTCCCTCGGGGGAACAAGGATCATTATCTTCGAATCCTCCATTGTTGGGTTTAATGGAGAAAAGATCCCCCTCTCCTACCTCGAATTTTCCCTCCTTCTCACTCCAGGGGGAGGGGAACGTTATGTAACTATCTCCTTCAGGAATAAGGAGGAGAGTTTTGTTGAGAAGATTCTCGGGATTAAGGAAAAGGGGGACGATATGTTCGAAATAGTGTGGAAAGGCATCTCCCATGAAATAAAAAATCCTCTGGGAGGGATCAGGGGCGCGGCCCAGATGCTCCAGAGAGGCCTCAGGCGGAACTCTCCTTTCATCAATCACAGCGAGGTAATCCTCCGGGAAGCAGATCGCATCAACAGGTTTCTGGACTCCCTTTCCTCTTCTCAAAAAGTTGAGGTGGTCCGGAATATTGATCTCTCCAAACTGTTAAATGAGAACCTCGAACTGATAAATGCCTACATCGGGACAACGCAGAAACAGATCGATCTTAAGCTCATCGCCGACAGATCTCTCCCCGAGATTTCAGGAGACAGGGATGCTCTCTTCAGAGCTTTTGCAAATTTGTTAAAAAATTCTGTGGAAGCAATCGAGCAGAAGGGGATCATCCAGATCACCTTGAAACTTCATGAAGATCTGGTGTTCAGAGCTGACGGGGAAGAACGAGTCTATATCATTGAGATTGAATTTTTTGATTCCGGCAGAAAGATCCCTGAGGATCAGATATCGAATCTTTTCCTCCCCTTCTTCACAGACAAACCAGGGGGAACCGGTATGGGCCTCTTCTTCGTTGAGCAGACCGTCCGGGCCCACGGAGGCTCCATCAGGGTAAAAATGGTACCCCACGGGAAGGCATTCAGGATATACTTTCCCTTGAGAAAGGAGGAGTGCTAAGGTGTCACTACAACGAATACTCATCGCTGACGATGACAATTCCATCCGTTGGGTCATTTCCGAAACTGCAAAGAAAAGAAAATTCGAAGTAGACGAAGCGGTGAATGGTGCTGACGCTCTTGAAAAAGTCATTTCCCGGAGATATACCCTGATCTTCATCGACATAAGGATGCCTGAAATGGACGGGCTCACGGTCATCGAATCGGCAGTAAAGAATTTGAACCCTTCCCGTTTCATCGTGATGACAGCGGTGAAGAGTCCGGAGCCCGCCGCGAAAGCTGCATCCCTCGGTGTTATGGAATACATTACGAAACCTTTTGATCTGGAAGAGATAGAAGCGATCCTCGACAGTGTTCGTCATAAGGATACGCGAAAGGAAAAGGGAACTGGAGGTATGGAGGGCGAATACGGTGAGTACCTCAAGCAGGTGAGGATAGTGGGAAACTCGAAACCGATTATTGATCTCTACAGGCAGATCGGCAAGGTTGCACCCACAGAGATTACGGTTCTCATTACAGGAGAGAGAGGCACCGGGAAGGAACTTGTCGCAAAAACTATTCACGAACTCTCGACCTTTTCCCGGGGGAATTTCGTCCCTGTAAATATGGCTGCAATACCCAAAGATCTCGTGGAAGCGGAAATATTCGGCCGTGAGAAGGGAGCATTCACCGGATCTTACACGAGTAAACCAGGAAAAATAGAGGGGGCCAACGAAGGTTCACTCTTCTTTGATGAAATCGGAGACGCTCCCCTTAATCTCCAGGCCAAACTCCTCCGATTTATACAGGAAAGAGAATATTACCGTCTTGGGAGCAATACCCAGAAGCGCTTCAGGGGCCGGATTATCGCCGCTACCAACCAGAGCCTCGAGGTTCTGGTTGAGGGGGGCTCATTCAGGGGAGATCTCTTTGACAGGCTTAACGTCTTTCAAATCTACATCCCCCCTATTCGTGAACGGAAGGAAGACATCCCTGTCCTCGCAGAGTTTTTCACATGGAAATACTCTACTCTCCTCACGAATCAGGAAAAAAAGCTGTCCGAGGAGGCCCTGGACCTGCTCACAGAGTACAACTGGCCTGGTAATGTGAGGGAACTTGAAAATCATATTATGAAAATCTGTATCAACTCGAAAGGCAAAGTGATTTCAGAGAGAGATGTTTCCTCCTTGTTGGGACCCGGCCAGAAATCAGCCCAATACCTGGAAAAACTGATTCAGGACCTCTCTTTTGAACGGCTCGTGGAGGCAAAAATTAAGGGTTTCGTGAAAAACCTCGGCCGGGAGATCGAGTGGGAAACAGACCTCTGGAACCTCTTCGTCAGCCAGCTAGAGAGGCCGCTCATTAAAACAATTTACAATGCCACGAATAAAAACAAGATGAAAACAGCAAAAATCCTTGGGATTAACAGAAACACTCTCCACGGCAGGATTGAGAAACTGAAAATTCAGGGGAGAAAAAAAACCAGAATAAAAAAGGATAAGGGTGGGAGATAAAAGGATTCTTGTACTCGCTGGCCTTGACCCCACAGGCGGAGCGGGCCTCCTCGCAGATGTGTCGATACTGAGGGAAGAGGGGATCCACTCATTAGGGGTTCCCACCGCCCTGACGATTCAAAGTGGTGAAAAGGTCCAAAAAGTAGAGAGAGTGAGCGCCCGCTACTTCGAAAGAGCACTTTCCTCAGCAACAACTTCCCTTCCCCCTGATGGTATCAAGATCGGCATGATCTTCTCTGCACCCATTGGAAGGGCTACTCACAAATTTCTCGAGGACAGGAGAAATATTCCTGCTGTATTGGACCCGGTCCTTTTCGCATCAGGAGGAGAGCCTCTGATTCTCGATGAAACAATGGCCGTCCTGAAAATGATTATTCCTCTCTGCAACCTTGTAACACCCAACATAGGTGAATTAGATGTTCTCGCAGAACTTTTCAATGTAAAGGGAACGGGAATCGAGAAGAGAGGGCTTGAACTTTCTGGGAAAATCGATGTTCCCCTCCTCGTAAAAGGTGGCCACAGAAAAGGGGAAAAGGGTGTGGACTTGCTCTTTTCCCAGGAAAAGATTTCGAGATTTCATCCAGAGAAAGTGGGAGGAAAAGATTTTCACGGAACGGGATGCGCCCTGTCATCCCTGATCGCCGCCATGCTTGTAAAGGGGCATTCTCTCAAGAGCGCCATTTCATTCGCGAAAAAGAGCATCGAAATGAGAATGGCAAAAGGGTGGAAATCTCCAGGGGGACGATGGTTTCTTTCCTCCTGACATTCCCCCCCCTTTTCAATGCTAAGAATAATCCTTGGAGAGATTATCGAATCGAGTATACTCGGCAAAAAAACGAAGTTCGGCCACACCTATGGGTCCGTTCCGGTGTTTCCCTATGATCACTTCCGCAATCCCCTTTTTATTATCCGGAGTGTTCTCTTTCTTATAGAGTTCCTCCCGGTAGATGAAGAGGATCAGGTCAGCGTCCTGTTCGATTGCCCCCGACTCCCTCAAATCGGCAAGCTGGGGTCTTTTGTCCTGCCTCGACTCTACGGCCCTGTTTAACTGAGAAATGGCGATGACAGGGATATACAACTCCTTCGCGAGAGCCTTGAGTGAGCGTGATATCTCCGATATCTCCTGTTCCCTCACTTCGCTCTTTGCTCTTCCCTTCATGAGCTGAAGGTAATCAACAATGATAAGTCCAAGATCTTCTTTGAGTTCATGTTTGAGTCTCCGTGCCTTCGCTCTTAATTCCAGGGATGAAATAACAGGGGAATCATCGATGAAGAGAGGAGATTCCGATAGGATTCCCGCAGCACGGGCGATGGCAGAGTACTCTTCGCTCTGGAGTATTCCCGATCGAAGACGATAAAAATCAACCCGTGCGAGAGAACAGAGGAGCCGCATGGCGAGTTGTTCCTTACTCATTTCGAGAGAAAACACCGCGACTGCCTTATTCCCCTTGAGTGCTACGTGCTGGGCAATGTTGAGACAGAGGGCTGTTTTCCCCATGCCAGGCCGTGCCGCGACAATGATCAGATCTGTGGGCTGAAACCCCAGGGTTTTGCTATCCAAGTCCAGAAATCCGCTTGATACCCCTTTCAGGAGCTTCCTGTCGTCTGCGAGCCCTTCAATATCCTTCAAAATGATGTTCACGAGGTCTTTCATCTGGTGGATGGAGGATGTGCTCTTCTCTTCGGAAACCTTGAAAAGCTGACTCTCCGCCCAATCGATAAATTCATCCGATTCCTCGGAACCCCCATATCCTCTTGCTACGATCTCTTCTGCAGTGAGAATCATCTTTCTCAGGAGGGACTTTTCCTTCACAATCTTTCCATATGACACGGCATTTGACGAAGTGATGGGGCTATTCACTATTTCAGAGAGAAGAAGATCTCCTCCCACCGTTTCGAGAAGTCCCCGGGAGGAAAGATCATTTTTCAGCGTGAGTACATCGATGGGCTCCTGCTTCTGAAAGAGATTCACGATTGAGGCGTAAATCTCTCCGTGGGCTTTTTTATAAAAATCGTCCGTTTTCAGAAATTCGAGAACTGAAGGAAAAACATCTGAGTTGAGGAGAATGCTTCCGAGCAGAGCCCGCTCTGCCTCAAGGTTATGAGGGGGAACCTTGAGGTTATTGGTCACTACATTTTGCATGCAACTCCCCTGTTATTCCTGGGGAACAACTTTTACCATTATGGCAGCAGTGACTCCCGGTGAGGTCTTTATTGTAACAGGATGTTCACCTTCCGTTTTTATCGAATGGTCGAGAACTATCTGCTTCTTGGTGACCACAATTCCAATTTTTTCCAATCCCTTCGCAATGTCTGACGATGTAACCGACCCAAAGAGCTTTCCCTCTTCGCCAACCTTCGCTCCAATTACCACTTCCCGCCCTTCGATTTCCCCCGCAAGAGATGCCGCCTTTTCTCTCTCTTTCCTGGTTTTCCCTTCCACAACCCGCTTGTCGTGTTCCAGAGACTTCATGTTTCTTGTATTTGCAACCACAGCAAGCTTCTTGGGTATCAGATAGTTCCTCCCGTACCCTTCTGCCACATTGATGATGTCCCCTATCTGTCCGAGAGAATCCACGTTTTCTATAAGAATTATCTTCATGCTCCCCTCCGTCAGTTGACCTGTGTGCTCGTAAAGGGAATCAAAGCCATGATTCTCGCTTTCTTGAGCTCCCTCGTAAGCTTTCTCTGGTGTTTTGCGCAGGTACCTGAAATTCTCCTGGGAACTATTTTCCCTCTTTCGGTAATGAAATGCCGTATCTGGACCACGTTTTTATAATCGATTACTGTTTCCTTGTCTGCACAAAATTTGCAGAATTTCCTTCTTCTCTGGAACTTTTTTCTATTGTACGGTCTGCGAATTGCCATGATCTATTTCCTCCATTCCGGGTTTTCCCTATCTGTTAAAAAGGGACATCTTCATCCCTGATTGTTTCACTCACAGGCTCCTCGGTCTTCCTGCCTCCTGCCGACTCCGTCCGGGATGACCCAAGAAACTGTACCTGACTTCCCACAATCTCAATTTTACTCCGTTTCTGCCCATCATCCGTTTCCCAGCGCCTCTGTCGGAGCCTGCCTTCCAGGAGAACTGGTCTCCCCTTTGCGAGGTACTCAGCACAATTTTCCCCCTGTTTCCCAAAAACAACGACATCGAAATAGGATACTTCCTCGCGGGTTTCCTCGTTCTGCCTGAATGAATGGTTAACCGCCACAGTAAAATTTGCCACAGAAAGTCCTGAGGGAAGAAAACGTATCTCTGGATCCCTTACGAGATTTCCCGCGATAATTACTCTGTTATACCTTACCATCCCACTCCCTCCTCACTCTTCCCCTTCCGGGGTATCTTCTTCAGTTGGCCTTCCTTCCCCTCCATCAGGAGAGGCATCACCATCAGGTATATCAGGCTCTCCCGGGGAATCCGCCATGGGAGAAGACTCTTCTTTTTCTTCCACTTTTTCTTCCACTTTTTCTTCCTTTTGCCCTTCCTGAGTTTCCACTTTCTTCTCCGGGGAAGGAGCCTCAACCGTATCGGCCTGGGCCATCGATTTCACCTCTTCTTCCTTCCCTCTTCCCACTCCCTTTCTCCACTGGGATTTCAGATTCTGCAAAGCAAGGATATCTCTTTGAAGCATCTCTTCAAGAGGAGGCGGGGGTGAAATTTTTCCTTTTAAATCCTGGTCATATCTGGTGGTGAGAAATCGAAGAACATTTTCGCTCAACCGCATCACCCTCTCGATTTCCTCTACCACACCCCTTCCACCGGAATATCTGAGGAAAAAATAGAAACCGCTCCCTTTTTTCTGGATCCTGTAGGCGAGTTTCCTCGTACCCCATTCTTCCCTGTCTGTGATTTCCCCGGAGAAGTTAGTGATAATCCCCTCCAGGCGTTCGATGAACGAGTTCCTTTCTTCTTCAAGCAACTCTGTGTCGAAAATCACTGCCATTTCATACTGTTGCATATAACCCTCCTTCTGGATTATTAGCCCCTGGCTTTATGTCCGGGAGCAAGGAGTTCGGCCGCCTATCCACTGTATGGAGCGTCCGAATTATAGTAACTCATCGTCTTCTCAACTCCTTCCATGAGAAGCATCATTATAGCATCGGCTCCGTGGCACACCCCACTATAAAAATTATCTTCTATTTCGGGCGCAGGGGGACAGAGAACATAGTCCGCGGCATCCATTTCTCTTGGTGGCCTGCCGATTCCGATCTTCACTCTGAGAAAGTCGGAACTTCCGAGACCGTTAATGATCGATGCAACCCCTCTGTGGCCTCCAAAAGACCCTCCCTTTTTTACCTTGACTCTTCCCGGATTGATGTCAAGATCATCATGAACTACAGCAAAGGAATCTTCGGAAAAACCAAACCTCTTCCTGAAATATTTCAGGGATACCCCACTCAAGTTCATAAAGGTTTCCGGTTTTCCCACGAATACTTTCTCCCCTCCCTTAAAATCCAGAGAGCAATAGAGGGTATTCCCCTTCCGTTGAGAGAAGGTTCCCCTTTTATCTTCCACGAGAAGATCCACCGCCATATATCCAGCGTTGTGGAGTGTTTTTCCATATTGTATTCCGGGATTTCCCAATCCGAACACAAAGAAGGAATAATCTTCTCTCTTTCTCCCCCTAATCCTTCTCAGAATCTTCACTCGACTCCTCAGTTCCCTTCTCAGGAGTTCCCTCCTCAGGAGTTCCCTCCTCCACTTCCTCCACTTCCTCCACTTCTTCTATTATCTCCATAACTTCCTGAACGGAGACTACGGGGAAATCAGATTCTTCAGAAATCTCAATTCCTTCCGGAAAAGTTACATCTTTCAAGTGGAGCACATCGCCGATCATGAGGGACGTTACATCAACCTTAATGGAGTCAGGAATCTGCCCGGGAAGACATCTCACTTCGATGCTCCTGTTGATCACTTCGAGATGTCCCCCTAACTCAACTCCCTTCGCTTTTCCTTCAAACGAGAAGGGGACCTCGACATCTGTTTTTTTCTCCAGGTCAACCTCAAGAAAATCAACATGAATCACCCGGTCTAAAACGGGGTCGAGCTGGTAATCCTTCACGATGACGTACGCTTCTCCCTCGTTCCTGATAATCAGCCGGACAAGAGTCATTCCGGCTACTTCCCTGAGATACTTTTCCGTATCCTTCCAGTCCACGGAGAGCGAACGGGCCTGATTACCAAGGCCGTAAAGAATTGCCGGTATTCTTCCAGTGGCTCGCAACTTTCTCGCAAGACCCTTCCCAGTCCCTTCCCTTAATTCTACTTCCAAGTTGTATGCTTCCATCTCAAATACCCTCCAATCCTACTTAATCCTTTGATGCGATCACACGAAAAGTGAGCTGATTGAATCGTGAAAATGGATCCTCTTTATTGCTTCCCCGAGAATGTCCCCCACGGAGAGGACCCTGATTTTAGGACAGGCCCGCGCCTCGTCGGAAAGAGGAATCGTGTCAGTGACAACCACTTCTTCGATAGCAGATTCCTGAATTCTGGTGATGGCAGGGCCGGATAGTATCGGGTGTGTTGCACAGACGTTCACAACTTCTGCTCCCTTCGACAGGAGAGCGTCCGCCGCCTGGCATACCGTGCCTGCTGTATCGATCATGTCGTCTAGGATCACCGAGACCTTCCCTTCTACGTCACCAATAATGTTCATCACCTTCGCAACATTCGGCCCAACTCTTCTTTTATCGATGATTGCGAGAGAAGCGTTGAGGCGTTTGGCAAAAGCTCGCGCCCTTTCTACCCCCCCTGCATCAGGAGATACGATAACAAGATCATTCTTATATTTATCCGTAATGTGAGAGAGAAGAATGGGTGCCGCATAGAGGTGGTCAACAGGAATATCAAAATACCCCTGGATCTGACCTGCATGAAGATCCATTGTGAGGAGACGGGATATTCCCGCAGCAGAGAAAAGGTCTGCCACAAGTTTTGCCGTGATGGGAGTTCTCGGTGCAACCTTCCTATCCTGCCTCGCGTATCCGTAATAGGGAACGACAGCAGTGATCCTTTTTGCTGAGGCCCGTTTCAGTGCGTCTATCATTACGAGCATTTCCAGGATGTTTTCGTTCACAGGTGGGCACGTGGGTTGGAAAAGGAACACGTCGAGGCCCCTCACGTTCTCCCCGATTTCCACATTCACTTCCCCATCG
>CAZPLX010000048.1:0-8571 GCA_964587345.1 uncultured bacterium | reverse complement strand
CGCACCGGCAGGGTCCATATCTAAAAGAACCGTAAGGTGGTCTCCCGACTGAACCAACAGTTCGATGGGGCTCTCTGCGAGCCCTTTATGGCACGCTACGACTGCAGCGGCTACCACCCCCGTTCCGCAGGCAAGGGTCTCCCCTTCCACCCCCCGTTCGTAGGTTCGGACGCGCACAACTCTATCCTTCACTGAGATAAAGTCCACATTGGTTCCTTTTGGCGAAAATCGCCGGTGCTTTCTGATCCTCCTCCCCAGAGCGTTTACATCAACGGAGTTCAGGCTGTCACTGATAAGTACCACATGGGGAACCCCTGTGTTGATGAAACTGAAGGAAAATTTCTCTCCCCTGTCAACAAGTCTCCCCTCCTTCACAAAATCTGAAGGATCGGTGAGTCTTACCTTTACACGTGACCCGGTAACATCGGCCCATATTACACCCGCGAGAGTTTCAAAGGACATTGATTTCCCCGCAATCCTCTTCTTCCTGGCAAAACGGGCTGCACATCGCGCACCATTCCCACACATCTCCGCAACGCTCCCATCGGCGTTGTAGAAATCCCACGAAAAATCGGCCTTCCGGGAATTACCGATGATTATCACTCCATCGGCTCCAATAGATTCCCTTCTCCTGCACACTTTCTTTACGAATCCAGGCCGTGGAAATCCATCGAGGAGACCGTTTCTCCCGTCGAAGATGAGGAAATCATTCCCCGTTCCGTTCATTTTCACAAATGGTATTCGCATCGATCTTTCTCTTCCGTCCCCACTCATTGTACCAGTATCGCAGGGAGGGATTGAACTATAATTCCTATCCCTTTTTCCTGAGAAAAGGGGGGAATTTCTCTCCCCGAATGAGGTCTTTCATCGTCTCCCTTTCCCTTATCACATAAAACCGGTCTCCCCTGACGAGGACCTCCGGGACCCTTCCCCTCGAGTTATAATTCGAGGACATTGCGAACCCGTAGGCACCCGTAGAGAGCACAGCGAGGCGATCTCCCTTTTTCATCCCTTCAATTTTCCTGTCTTTCGCGAGAAAATCACCCGATTCACAGACTGGGCCCACAACATCGACCTCAACCATCTTTCTCCTTCTCCTCCGAAGCGGTATGATCTTGTGATACGAACCGTAGAGGGAAGGCCTGAAGAGGTCATTCATCGCCGCATCCACTATATAGAAAGTTTTTCGCCCTGTCTCCTTGGTATAGAGGAGTTCTGTCACGAGGATCCCGCTGTTCCCGGTGAGAACTCTTCCCGGTTCAAGGATAAGTGTAACATCAAGCTTTCTCACGATAGACGCAACCGCTGAGGCGTACTCTATGGGATGAGGGGGCGTTTCATCGTGGTAGGTAATTCCGAGGCCCCCACCAATATCGATATATTCCACTCCAATTCCCTCTTTCCGAAGCCTTCTCACAAAATCGGACACAATCCCGAGAGCATCCACGAATGGCTTGACCTCTGTGAGCTGAGAACCAATGTGGCAATCCACCCCCTTGAGGGCGATATTCTTCAACCTTTTTGCCCTCTTGTAAAGTTTCACCGATTCATTGATATCAATACCAAACTTGTTTTCCTTCATTCCCGTCGATATATAGGGATGGGTTCTCGGATCCACATCGGGGTTTACCCTTATCGCGACGGGTGCGGTTTTCCCCTTTCTCCCCGCAATCCTCTGTATCGTTTCAAGCTCATCCCATGATTCAACATTGAACATCAATATTCCCCGTTCGAGGGCCATCTCGATTTCCCACTCTTTCTTCCCCACTCCCGAATAGACGATCTTCGATGGATCAACTCCCCCTTTAAGGCTCCTGTAAAGCTCACCTCCCGAGACAATATCCACTCCGCTCCCCATTGAGGCGAAAAGCCGGATAATCGCGATATTGGAGTTTGCTTTTACTGAATAGCACACAACATGGGGAATATCATCGAAGGCTGACCGAAAGACTTCAAAGTGGCGGGCCATGGTGGTAGAGCTGTATATATACACGGGAGTTCCCGTCTCCCTCACCACATCATCGACAGACACATCCTCACAATGAAGCCTGCTTTTCAGATACCTGAAATGGTTCATCTAAATCCTCCAGATGTGATAAAAATCGGTCCCACCGCATCCGGCCAGAGGGGCTTCGGATCACCCTTTCTTCCACATCCTCCCGCCACCAGCAGTACGACGGCCAGGAAGAACACACACCATCCCAGCTTCACCTCTTCTTCCTCCTCGCTGATCTAAGTCTGGAAGCCACTCTTGCAGGAGAAGTACCCCCCGGGAGGGTTTTCCTCCTCACGGAACTATCCGGGGATATATAGTCGAACACGTCCATTTCAACATTCTGCGAGTGTGACCGCAGCTCATCAAGTGTGAGATCTTCGAGTTCTACACCCTTTCCGAGGCAGTAGCGGACGATCTTCCCCGTTACCTCGTGAGCCCTGCGGAAGGGCACTCCCTTCAGTGCCAGGTAGTCGGCGAGATCTGTGGCGGTAAGATAGCCCCCCTTAAGGGCACTCTTCAGCACATCCTCCCTGAGAGTCATCCCGGATACAAGGAGTTCCGCCGCCGAAAGAGAGAGTATGGCGGTATCGTAGCTGTCAAAGAGGGGTTCCTTGTCTTCCTGGAGATCCCTGTTGTAGGAGAGAGGGAGCCCCTTCATGACCGTAAGGAAGGATATGAGGTCACCGTATACCCTTCCCGTCTTTCCCCTCACGAGTTCAGCCATGTCCGGGTTCTTTTTTTGGGGCATGATGGATGAGCCTGTGCAGAGGCGGTCTGGAAGATCGATGAAGCGGTACTCGCTGCTCATCCAGAGGATGATCTCCTCTGCGAAACGCGAAAGATGCATCATGAGAAGAGAACAGTTAAAGAGAAACTCGAGGGCAAAATCCCTGTCGGATACTCCGTCCACACTGTTCATGGAAAGCTTTCTGAAGCCGAGTTTTTTCCTCACCCAATCCCTGTCGAGATCGAAGGATGTTCCCGCACAGGCAGCTGATCCCAGAGGAAGAACCAGTGTCCTTTCCAAGGTCTGTGTAAACCTCTCCCTGTCCCTTTCAAGCATTTCCCAGTAGGCAAGGATATGGTGGGCAAAGAGCACGGGCTGAGCCCTCTGGAGGTGGGTGTACTCCGGGATAACCACCTTCCGGTACTCGTACCCTTTCTCTGAGAGGGAACTCTGAAGGGTTCCGATTTTTTCCAGAATCTCCCCGCATGCCCTGGAGAGGTAAAGACGGGTGTCCGTAGCGACCTGGTCGTTTCTCGATCTTCCCGTGTGAAGCTTCCCCGCCACATCTCCCACCATTTCCAGGAGTCTTTTCTCGATATTCATGTGGATATCTTCCTGGGCGGTATCAAAGGGAAAGTCCCCTTTCTCAATCTCACTCCTGATTCTCCCCAGGCCTTTTTCGATCGCCTTCGCTTCTGAAGGAGAGATAATCTTCTGCCTCCCGAGCATCTTTACATGGGCGATGCTCCCCTCGATATCTTCCTTGTAAAGTCTCCGGTCAAAATCGATGGATGAAGTAAATTGATCGAGAAAATCGTCACTCTTTCCTTTAAATCTTCCCCCCCACAATTTCTTGCTCATACCCGTATCCCCTATGTGTTTCTTATCTTCAGCCTCAAGGAGTTTATCTTGATGAATCCCTCCGCATCAAACTGATTGTACACATCTTCCTTCTCAAAAGTAGCGTAGTCTGCCTTGTAGAGCGAATAGGGAGAACGTCTCCCGGCAACGATCACATTCCCCTTGTAGAGCTTCAGCCTCACCGTTCCCGTCGCATGTTTTTGCGTATCCTCAATAAATGCCCTCATGGCATCCATCTCTGGAGAAAACCAGTAACCGTAGTAGATAAGCTCGGAAAAGCGGGGTATGAGTGAATCTCTCAGGTGCATCACTTCCCGGTCCAGGGTCAGCGTTTCCAGGTGCCGGTGACCATGATAAAGAATGGTTCCTCCGGGCGTTTCGTAGACTCCCCTCGATTTCATCCCCACATACCGGTTTTCCACTATATCAACCCTTCCGATTCCGTTCCTCCCTCCCTTCTCGTTGAGAAGGGTGAGGATTTCGTGGGGAGCCATGTCCACCCCGTCAACGGAGGTGGGGACACCTTTCTCAAATCCTATCTCTACGATTTCCGGTGTGTCTGGCGCCTCCTCGGGAGAACGGGAGAGGACAAACATATCCTCGGGCGGTTCCCTGTCAGGATCCTCCAGTATTCCTCCCTCAAAGCTTATGTGCAGCAGGTTTCTATCAGATGAATAGGGCTTCTCCTTGGTCACAGGAACAGGGATGTTGAACCTCTCGGCGTACTGGATGAGGTCAGTCCTGGAGTGAAGATCCCAACTCCTCCAGGGAGCGATCACCCGAATGGCAGGCTCCAGAGCATAGTAGGTGAGCTCGAAGCGGACCTGGTCATTCCCCTTCCCCGTAGCACCGTGAGAAACTGCGTCTGCTCCCTCCTTCCTTGCAATTTCGATCTGCTTCTTTGCAATAAGGGGCCTGGCAAGCGACGTACCGAGGAGATAGAACGCTTCGTACACCGCGTTCCCCTTGAGGGCCGTAAAAACATAATCCCTTACGAACTCTTCCTTGATATCTTCCACATATACCTTGGAAGCCCCCGTTTTTATGGCCTTCTCTCTGACGCCTTCCAATTCCTCTCCCTGTCCCAGGTCCGCGACAAACGCTATGACCTCGCAGTCGTAGGTTTCCTTGAGCCATCTGAGAATTACCGAAGTGTCAAGCCCTCCCGAATAGGCGAGGACAACCCTCTTCACTCCTTTCATCGTACCCTCCATTAATCAGTTCCTGATCCAGAAGATAGCCCCATTCCGTAGCGAAAACACTTTGTCCACGAGGGCTGTCAGAAAACCTCTGATCCCTGAACGATGACCCTATTTTAATAAAGTTTCAAGTATCGCCTTCTGTATATGGAGCCTGTTTTCCGCTTCTTCAAAAATTACTGAATTCTTGCCCTCCACCACAGAATCGGTAATTTCCTTGTCCCTGTGAGCCGGAAGGCAGTGCATTACAAGAACTTTCGGGCCAGCCAGGTCAACAAGCGTATCATCGATTCTGAACCCTTCGAAGGCCTTTTCTCTCTCCTGTCTTTCAGTCTCCTGCCCCATGCTCGTCCACACATCAGTGTAGAGGATATCGGCTCCTCCCGCGCCTTCCCTGGGATTTCGCACAATTATCACGGATGGATTCTCCCTTTCTGGAATAACCGGGAGGTCCGGTTCGTACCCCTCAGGACAGACTACTGTAAGTTCGAATCCGAAGAGATCAGAGGCTTCCACCCATGAATTTGCCACGTTGTTCCCATCTCCCACGAAACAGACCTTCATCTCAGAGAGATTTTTCCCCAATTCAAGGGCAGTCATGAGGTCTCCGAGAATCTGACAGGGGTGAGTGCGGTCGGTCAGGCCATTTATTACCGGTACAGATGCCCATGCGGCAAACTCTTCCACCTCTGACTGGGAAAATGTCCTGATCATGATCCCATCCACGTATCCAGAGAGAACTCTTGCCGTATCCTTGATCTCCTCTCCACGACCAATCTGAGTATCCCGTGGGCTCAGGAAGAGAGCGTGTCCCCCGAGCTGGTACATCCCCGTTTCGAAAGAAACCCGGGTCCTCGTAGATGATTTCTGGAAAATCATTGCCAGCGTTTTTCCCGTAAGGGGCCTGTGGGAGACCCCATCCCGCAGCATCTGCTTGAGTTCAATCCCCCGACGGATTAAAAACAGCGCATCTTCCCGGGAAAGATCGGAAATTGTGAGAAGATCCTTCTTCATCGAAACTCCTCTTTGAGAACTTTTTTCATGATTTCCAACGCATTTTTGATCTCATTCCTTTTCACGTTGAGGGGAGGGAGAAGGCGGAGAACCCTTTCCTCCGTGCAGTTAATAATGAGCCTCTCTTCGAGACACCGCTCAACGATTCCCTTTCCGGGACGGGACAGGACTACTCCCCACATGAGCCCCATACCCCTCACTTCCTCTATCCCTTGACACTCCATGGAGAGGCCCTCCAGCAGGTTTTTCAGAAATTCTCCTTTTTCCCTGACCCCTTCCAGGAATGAAGGTTCCTTCACGATTCTCACTGTTTCCGTAGCCGCGCTGCACGAAACCGGGTTCCCTCCGAAGGTGGATCCGTGAGAGCCGGGGGTAAGGTAGGCAGCCACATCCTCAGAAGCAGCGACGACCCCGAGTGGCAACCCGTTTGCGATCCCTTTCGCCATAGTAATTATGTGAGGGAAGATGCCATAATGCTCAAAGGCAAAAAACTTTCCTGTCCTCCCCATACCGCACTGGATCTCATCGCTAATTATCAGAATTTCCCTCTTTTCCGCCTCTTCACACACAAATCGGAGGAACTCCTTCTCAAAAGGAAGGACTCCTCCTTCCCCCTGGACAGGCTCGAAAATCAGGGCACACACATCTCCCTCAAGGGCACTCAGGAATCCCGCTCTGTCCCCGGGGGTAACGTAAGCGAATCCGGGGAGCATAGGTTCAAAACCCGCGTGGTACTTCTCCTGTGCCGTCGCCGAAAGAGAACCGTAGGTTCTCCCGTGGAAGGAACCCCTGAAAGAGATGATTGTGGGGCCCTTTCCTCCCCTCTCTTTCCCGCACTTCCTTGCGAGTTTGATCGCCCCCTCCACAGCTTCACTCCCGCTGTTGCAGAAAAAAACCCTTCCTTTCCACGGGAAAAGGGGAACCAGCTCCTTGAGAAGTGATGCCTGGGAAGGCACATAGAAGAGGTTCGAAACGTGGAAAAGCTTTTTCGACTGGTCAACAACAGCGGCAACCACGTCCGGGTGGGAATGGCCAAGGAGAGTGACAGAAATTCCCGTCAGGAAATCGAGATAGGGAGTCCCCTCTTCATCGAAAAGAGTGGATCCCTTCCCCTTCACGAAGACCCTGTCCATTCTCCTGTAATTCGGAGTATGAAAATTATCCGTCACATCCCTCACCTCACTCATGAAATTCACCTGTCCCGTTTAATCATTAACTATTTCCGTACCGATCCCACTGGATGTAAATATTTCGAGAAGAACGGAATGTTTCACCTTCCCGTTGATCACATGAACCTTCTTGACCCCTCCCGAGAGGGCATCGAGGCCGCATTCAAGTTTGGGAATCATCCCCCCTTTTACCCTGCCGTCCGTGATCCGTTCCTCGATGCCGGAACCTGTTATAGAAGAAATGAGGTCGCCCTCTTTAGACAGCACACCCTCAACGTCACTCAAAAAGATAAGTTTTTCCGCTTCAAGAGCCTTTGCTATGGATGCCGCAACGAGATCCGCGTTGATATTGTAGGTTTCTCCTCCCTTCCCCACTCCCACAGGGGCGATCACGGGGATAAAACCTTCTTTCATTATGGCCGATACTACGTGGGGATTTACCCTGTCCACAATTCCCACCTTCCCGATATCGATGATTTCCGGAGTGAGTTCCCCCTCCCTATGGGGAAGGTGGTATTTAGACCCTTCGATGAGATTTCCATCCTTTCCCGAAAGTCCCGCTGCCATTCCCCCCTTCCCGTTGATCAGCGAGACGATCTCCTTGTTCACCTTTCCTACGAGGACCATCTCGACAACATCCATCGTTTCATCGTCTGTCACCCTCATCCCTCTCACGAAAGTCGTGTCCTTTCCCATGCGTTTGAGAGTCACCCCGATCTGAGGGCCTCCTCCATGGACTATTACGGGAATGATACCCACGTACCGAAGGAGGACCACGTCTTCAGCGAAAGCGCCTTTCAACTCTTCCTCAACCATCGCGGCTCCACCGAACTTGATCACAATGGTTTTCCCCCAGAATTTCCGTATGTAGGGGAGTGCCTCTATGAGAATCTCAGCCCGCTTCATCGCCTTTTCCACTCTTTTTCACGCCCCGTTAAAGGATATACCTGCTGAGATCAATATCTCTCACCATTTCCCCGAGCTTATCTATCACATAATCCCCATTTATCACAATCTTCTTACCTGAAAGGGAGGGAGCCTCGAAAGATATTTCCTCGAGGAGCTTTTCCATGATCGTGTGCAGACGGCGAGCACCTATGTTCTCTGTCCTATCGTTCACCTCGCACGCCATTTCGGCAACCTTTTCGATCGCATCAGGGGTAAATTGGATCTCCACTTCTTCTGTCTTCATCAGCTCCCGGTACTGCCGTGTCAGGGAGTTCTCCGGCTCTGTGAGGATCTTTACAAAATCTTCTTTGGTGAGAGAATTCAGCTCAACCCGGATGGGGAAACGCCCCTGCATTTCAGGGATCAAGTCCGAGGGCTTCGCTACGTGAAAAGCACCTGCAGCGACAAAGAGCACGTGGTCCGTTTTGATCATCCCGTACTTCGTGTTGACACTCGAGCCTTCTATAATAGGCAGGAGGTCTCTCTGAACTCCTTCTCGGGACACATCGGGCCCTGCCCCCCCCCCTTTACCCCCAATCTTGTCGCTCTCATCGATAAAAACAATACCATACTGCTCTATCTTTTCAACCGCCGTTTTTTTCACTCTCTCGTTGTCCACGAGGCGGTCTGCCCCCTCCACGGCAAGGCGCTCCCTCC
>CAZPLX010000047.1:2470-8578 GCA_964587345.1 uncultured bacterium | reverse complement strand
ACCAGCGACCCCCTGGTCCCGAACCAGGTGCTCTACCAGACTGAGCCACATCCCGCGATATCTCTTGTCAGTGGAGGTCACACGGGGGGATCGACCCTTTTCCTCATCTCATCAAGGGTCGCCTTGTAATCGGGCGTCCCGAATATGCCGGAACCCGACACGATGATGTTGGCTCCTCCCTGGACTACCTCCGCGATATTGTCTACTTTTATACCACCGTCAACTTCTATGTCAACGTCGAGGCCCCCTTCCCTGATGATGCCACGAAGGGCCTCAATCTTCCTTAGCATCTGGGGAATAAAAGCCTGTCCCCCAAATCCCGGATTTACCGTCATGAGGAGGACCATGTCGCAGTCGGGAAGGACCCACTCAATCGTTGAGAGAGGAGTGTGAGGATTCAGGGAAACGCCCGCTCTCTTCCCCGTCTCCCTCACTCTTGTGAGGAGGCGCTGAAGGTGGACAGTCGATTCCTCGTGGACTGTGATGATGTCAGCCCCCGCATTGGCAAAGGCCTCCACGTATGCTTCCGGTTCTACGATCATGAGATGAACATCGAGGGGAAGATCAGTGATTCCTCTTACGGCACGCACAACCATGGGGCCCACCGTGATATTCGGCACGAACCTTCCGTCCATCACATCGATGTGAAGAAGATCCGCTCCAGCCCTCTCGATTGCCTTTACCTCCTCCCCTAGCCTTGAAAAATCGGCGGACAAAAGGGACGGGGCGATGAGAATTCTCTCTTCCATCAGCTATTTCTCCTCCTCATCATTGCCATAAAGAAAATATCTCCATCAAGAATATCCGGTGGGGTAACCATGTACTCCTTCCAGAAGAAACTCTCGGGCATCTCGAAAAGAAGATCACCCAAGGGCTGAACCTCGCAACCCATTGTACCAGAAACGTTCTCCACGAGTGCCTGGTTTTCTTCTTTCGTGATGGTACAGGTAGCGTAGAAACAGATTCCGTTTTTTTTCACACAGCGAAGGGCGTTTTCAAGAATCTTCCTCCCCCTGACTGAATGGCGAGCCACATCTTCCTTCCCTATCCTCCATTTCACCTCCGGATGCCTCCGCATCACTCCCAGGCCGGAACAGGGGGCATCAACAAAAACCACATCACAGGCATTCTCATACCCTTCAGGAATAGACTCTGTAAAATCGGCCCTGCCGATGGTCACTCCCCTTATGCCAAGACGCCTGAAATTTTCCTTCATCTCCTTCAGTCTCGCAGGAGACACGTCGAAAGCGTGTAGCTCCCACCTGGAAAGACTCTTCTTAAGGTGGGACGTTTTCACTCCCGGCGCCGCGCATGTGTCCAGGAGCAATCCCGCTTCTCCTTTCTCCTTCAGGGAGATTGACGCAACCGCCTTGGAAACAAGGAAGGATCCCACATCCTGGGGAGTCACGTCGCCTGCAAGAAAAGGGATCGAGTTTCGAAGAGGAGGCGAACCGGAAAGCTCGAGGATTTCCCCAAAAGAAGGATGAGGGACAATAGAGATATTGCCTTTATCAGGGTCGGGGGCCCATTCCTCCATACTCCTGCCTTCCCCCGTGACCCTCACATAGAGAGGGGGCTTTCGATTAAGAGTCTTTGCCACTTTCACCATCCTCTCTCCCGGGAAATAGGCTCTTAATTCCTCTTCTATCCAGAAAGGGAGAGAATAGCGCACGCTCTCTGGGAGGGACTCCCTTATCTCCACAAGGGATCTCTCTTTTATTTCCCTCTGGACGTTTCTGAGAACCCCGTTTACAAAGGATCCCCGGGAGACCCCCCTTGCCCTCTTCACCGCTTCCACAGTTTCCCCTATGGCGGCATAATCGGGAATTCTTGTGAGGAAATGGATCTGATAAACCCCTGCTCTGAGCGCGTTTCTCGTGTAAATGTCAGTTGCCTCAAGGGGCTTTTTCAGATATTTGAGGAACAGCTCGTCCAGGAGGGACCTGTTGCGAAGCACACCCATCACAAGTTCTGTGAGAAGAGCCCTGTCGGAGCCGTGGATGATCTTTTCCCGCCTGAGACACGAGTTAATGGCGAGGTCTGCATGGCTTCCTCTCTAGACACGGGAGAGAATCTGTATGGCCAGTGATCTCACTCTCCCAGGCGCTGCCCTTCTGTTACCCTGTATCCCTGTACGTAAGACCATCCGTCTACTTCCCGCTTTCCTTCGGGCTGGAGGCGGGTTATGAGAAGATTCCCATTCCCGCACTTCACAACTATTCCGTCCCGTCTCACCTCGAGAATATCTCCGGGATTTGCGGCGGGAGCGCGGGGAAGGCGTTCAACGGTGCAGACTGTCACTTTAAGGCGCTTTCCTTTATAGGTAGAATACGCTCCGGGACGGGGGTAGAGTCCACGGCTTAAGTTTCTGATCTTCACCGCGTCGGAGTTCCAGTCGATCTTCCCGTCTCCACTCTTTATCATGGGAGCATAGGTTGCACGGTCGTGGTCCTGGGGGACCCCTTTAGCCTTCCCCTCCCTGTACAGATCGAGGACTTCAAGAAGAGATTGCGCTCCCAGGGAGGAAAGACGAAGGGCAAGAGAGTCTGCCCTATCTTCCTGGCGTATCACTTCCTCCCGCAGGAGAAGGACGGGCCCGCTGTCCAGCCCCTCCTCCATCTCCATGATCGTAATTCCCGTCATTTCCTCACCCTCCATAATGGCCCAGTTAATAGGGGCGGCTCCCCTGTACCTTGGAAGAAGAGAAGCATGAACGTTCAGGGGGGCTATGAAGGGAATTCCCAGAATCCCGGGAGGAAGTATCTGCCCGTACGCAACCGCAACGATAAAATCGGGCTTCTCTCCCCGAATTCGCTCGAAAGCATCAGTGTTCTTTTTTAGGCCTTCAGGCTGGTACACGGGGATCCCGAGCGATTGTGCCGCCTCTTTTACGGGAGGGGAAGCCACCGATCTTCCCCGGCCCTTCGGTTTGTCTGGATTTGTAACAACGAGGGACACTTCCTCGCGGGATGCGAGGCTATTCAGAACAGGTACTGCAAAATGAGGCGTCCCCATGAAGATGATCCGGTATTTTTCCATTTCACGCGACGGCACCGGATTTGATTTTTTTCAGGTACTTTCTCCGGAATATATCTCTCTTCAGCGAACTCAAATGATCCACGAATAGGATCCCCTCGAGATGATCAATCTCGTGCTGAAGGGCTCTTGCCATGAACCCCTCTTCCTCGAGCCTCATAGACTCACCACCCCTCCCTTTAGCCGTAACAACAATCCGAAATGCCCTTTTCACCATTGACCTGAATTCAGGGACGCTCAGACACCCCTCCTCTCCCTCTTGCACCCCCTCTTTCTCGACTATTTCGGGGTTCACAAGAACAAGGGGTTCTTTGCTCTCTTCAACAGGAGATACATCTAGAACAATAAGTCTTCGCGACACACCTACCTGGGGAGCAGCAAGTCCCACACCCTTCGAAGCATACATTGTTTCAAACATATCATCGATGAGTTTCTGGAATGTCTCATCCACTTTTTCCACAGGTTCGGAAATCTTTTTCAACACCGGGTCAGGATAGGTGTATATTTTCATTATCACGCTCACTTCCTCCTATTACCCAGGAAACGACGAGACCTTTACCTCTCTCCTTTGCAAGATAAAGACCCCTGTCAGCACGCTCGATGAGCTCTTCATACGATTCTAATCCATCACCACAAAAAGTGGCAACCCCAAAGCTCGCCGTTACCTCTATTGGATGCGAATCAACCACAAAAGGATGCCGTGACACAATCCTGTTTGCTCTCCTGGCCACCCGGCTCGCCATTTCCCTGTCCGTATCGAAGAGCACCCATCCAAATTCATCTCCCCCCATGCGGGCCACGATATCGTAGGCTCTCCCCGCCCTGCGGATGAGAGAGGAAAAGGCCACGAGAATTTTGTCCCCCCCTCCATGGCCGAAAGTATCGTTGATCTTCTTAAAATCATCTATGTCAGTGACCACGCACGACAAGGGTTTTTCAAGCCTCTTCGCCATCTCGAAACCTTTTTTCATATCTTCAACAAAAAGGCGCCTATTTGCCAGACCCGTCAGGTCATCCGTCATTGAGAGTTCTCTTAGCCTTACGTTGCTCTTCCAGATTTCCCTGTACGCTCTTCTCAGTCTAAGGAAAGGCTTGATCTTATGGAGAGCCGATTCTACTTCTTCAAAAGCGGGGAGAATGAGATCAACACCAAGTGGGAGAAAAAAGGACGCTCTATACAAGAGGTTTGCACCTCCCACAAAAACAATCGGGAGAGACGGATCCTCCCCTTTTCTCTTCAGCCTCGTGATCCCTTCAAAATCTCTCTCCCCCAGCCCATTGTCCCCCACGAGGACAAGATCTGCGGGGGGAACATCTTTCCCTTGAAACATACAGGATAGAAAGGTGGGGAGATCGAGATCACGGACGGTGTACCCCTCTTTTCTGTAGGACCTTCCAAGTGCCTCGAGAAGAGGCCAGAAGGAGTTGACTATCACTACGTTCCCTTTTTCCATGAATCGATTTCCTTTTATAAACGATAATTTTCTTTCCTCAATCCCTCCCCCCCGATTTCTCGATGAGAATCGCCTGGCGGAGGGAAAGTGATGCATTGTGACCAAAAATCTCCAGCATTTCAAGGTCTTCATCCTTGAAAGCTCCCTTTTTCACATGGTCGAGATTCAAGACTCCGAAAACCTCTTCCCCCCACTTCAAGGGAACGGCCATCTCAGAGCGAATCTCTTCCCTGATCATCACGTATCGAGGGTCTTCTCTTACATCAGAAACCAGTGCAGATACCCCCTCGCGGGCGACCCACCCTGTAATACCCTCACCGCTCTTTAACTTTACTGTCTCCTCCACCCCCCCCGGGAGCCCCACGGAAGCACGAATAATCAGGGTTCCATCCTTCTTGTCGATAAGGATCACCGAACCGAATCTGCCTTTTAATAGATCCACTGCCTGTTCGATGATAAGGGAGAGAAGCCTGTCCAGATCGTTCGTCTGTACCATCGCCCGGCTCACTTCATGAATCGCCTTCAGCTTTTTTGCTTTTCCCTCCAACTGCTGAAACATTCGGGAGTTTCGCAAGGCAACGCCGGCAAAATTTGCCATCACCGACATGATCTTCATATCGTCTGAGGTGAAGTTTCTTCCATCCACTGGAGTGTCTGCCGTAATGTAGCCCCTCACCTTCTCCTCTCCCAAAACAGGGGCGATGATCAGTTCTTCTATCCCGAGCCGTTTTAGAATCCCCTTCATCCGTTCATTTTTGATCCGGGAAACGGGAAGAAGGAAGGGATCCTGAGCCTTGAATATTTCATTGAAAATTTCCGCTTCCGGGGAGATCTTCAGCCTCCGGAAAAGGCCCATGTAGATGAGTCCCGATCCTACCGAAGGCAAGAGGTGTTCCCCCTTTTCGTCGAAAAGAAAAAGAATGGAGCGGCTCACGTTCATTATCAGTGGAACGGCGCTGATAATCTGGTTCAAACTGCCCTTCTCGTCCCCTGTTGCCGAGGCCATGGCCCGGCTGATCTCGAAGAGAGCAGAGGTAAGCTTCGCGGAATGGACCATATCCTTGATCTCGTCACTCTCCCCTCCTCGAAAGAACACATCCCTTAATACCCTCAAGGGTCCCTTCATCTACCCCCCCTACCTGCCAACAAGCTTCTTGATAACCCCTTTGAGTTCTTTGAGATCAGATGATTTGACCACATATGCATTCGATGCCCAGGTGGAAAGATCCTGTTTGAACTCGCTGTAGGCTGTGAGGAGAACAATGGGAACATCCATATCTTTTTCACGAATTCTGCTTAAAACCTCGATTCCGTCAATTCCAGGCATCTTTAAGTCAAGAGTGATAAGATCAGGGGCAAATGTGTCAAACCTGTCAAGACACTCCTTGCCGTCTCTGGCGATTTCCACGCTGTATCCTTCGTCCTCCAGCTCCTCCTTGTAAAGCAAACGGATACTTTCCTCGTCATCAACCACGAGTATTTTTTTCATGGAAGACCTCCTTTTCTCCCCACTTCCGGGAGGGAACACCAGGTACTCCCACAAGGGAAAGTGCCCTCTCCGCGACAGAGTCCCAAAGTTCCTCGATCCTTTTCGGGTGGGAGTAAAACCCGGGGGAAG